>JAOAPL010000079.1 GCA_025462925.1 Acidobacteriaceae bacterium | reverse complement strand
TGCGTGGGCATGAAGGGTATGCGTGTGCAGTCGATCATCCGCGAACTGCGCGGTGAAAAGATCGACATCATCGAATTCCACGAGGACGCGGTCACGTTCGCGGAAAAGGCGCTTCAGCCTGCGAAGGTCAGCCGCGTCAGCATCGTCGATGCCTCTGACAAGCACCTCGAAGTTGTTGTCGACGACACGCAGCTATCGCTCGCTATCGGCAAGAAGGGCCAGAACGTTCGGTTGGCCGCGGAGCTGATGGGCTGGAAGATCGATATCAAGAGCGAAGAAGAGAAGCGGCAGGAAGTAGAACAACAGATGTCCGCTTTGGTCACCAATACCAGCACGCCACTGGAAAGTGTTACCGGACTGGGTGAGGGGTTGGTGGAAAAACTTGCCGAAGCCGGGATCACTACCGTGGAAGCGCTTGCGGACATGACTCCGGAGCAGTTGGAAGAGATCCCGGGCATTGGGCCGAAGACGATCGAGAAGATCAGCGTTGCCGTTAACGAGTACTTCAGCAACCTGGAATCGACGGAAAGCCTGCCGGATACCGAAGTTGTCGATGAGATTGCGGCGGAGGCGGCAGAGGTGGCGCCCGCCGATGTTGAAGCCGTTGAAGTTGATACCGCGGAGGACGAAGCTGCGTCAGCTGAATTCAAGGAAGCTGTAGATGGCGGACAGGACTTGGAAGCCGCGGAAATTGCTGGAGTGGAAGATGCTCCGCCTGCGGACCTTGCTGAAGTGCATGTGCACGGAGAACAGCCTGAGCCTGTGAAGGAAGACACAGTATCGCCTGAAGAGGAAGAAACAGAATCGAAGCAGTAAGCGGAAGCAAAGAAATAGCAGGAACAAAACCCAATACAAGAAGACGCCAGCGGCGTTTTCATGAGGAATGCAGGACGGATGTCAAAAGTTCGAATCAATGATCTAGCCAGGGAACTGGAAGTAAAAAGCAAAGCGATTCTCGACGTGTTGCCCAAGGTGGGCGTCACGGAGAAGAAGACACACTCGAGTTCCGTGGAAGAGGACGAGGCGGAGCGTATCCGCAAGTTCCTGGCCGGCAATGGCGGTGGCGCGCGGGAGGAATCCCGCGGCGGATCGCGTGCCGATGAGATCAAACCGAAGTTCGATTTCTCCAAGATCAGCAAACCTGGGGATGTGCTGAAAGCCATCAAGAAGCCAGGCGAAACTCCGGCCATAGCCAAAGCGGCCCCGCCAGCATCTGTGGCAACACCGGCAAAGCCGGGCGTCGCCACTGCGAAGCCGGCCGTAGTAGCCACAAAGCCGGTAGCACCTGCGGAAAAAGCGAAGGAAGAAGCGCCAGCCCCTGCTCCGGTTGTGGCCAAGGCCGCTCCGCCCGCTGAAATAGCTCCAAAGGTCGAGAAGCCAGTTGAGGATCCGCAAGTGGCGGCGAAACCAGCGCCCGCTCCGGCGGCTGCTACACCTGCGGCGAATGTTGAGCAACCACAAGCTCCCGCGCCGGCAGCACCAGTATCACGCTCCACAGCACCTCCGCCGCGCAGACTGATTGTCCCGCAGACGGGGCCACGGCCTGTTTACAGCGCGCCAGCACGGCCTGCATCGCCGCCGCCTAGCTCCGCGACTTCGGGAGCACCAGCGGGGCAGGGACAGCGTCCCGGCGGCGGCTTGCCTGTTCGCGGCCAGCCCATCTTTCAGCGGCCGCGTCCGCAGTCGCCCGGCGGAGCGCCGGGAGGCGGCCCTCGCGCGCCATTTGTTCCCGGACAGCGTCGTCCCATGCATCCCACGCGAACCGCGCCCACGGGCGGACGTCCGCCGATGGGAGGTCCGCGTCCGATAGGCGTTGGGCCGGGTGGCCCGCCAGTTCCGGGGCGTCCCGGAGCGCGTCCTGCGGGGCCGTCACGGCGTCCAGGACAACGTGATGTTCCGCGCGGGGTAAAAGAAGGCCCAATGAAGGGCTTTGCTCCGCCGACGCGTGGACAGCAAGTTTCGAACGAGCCTCTGCCGATTACGCGTGCCATCACCATCACTGAAGGCGTCAGCGTGAAGGATCTGGCCGAGAAGCTCGACGTGCGCGCCAAAGACATCATCGCGCGATTGCTCATGCGCGGCGTGATGGCCACGGTGAACCAGACGCTCGACGGAGAGCTGGCGATTGAGATCGCGCGGCACTTCGGCGCAGATACCAGCGTGATCAGTTTCGAAGAACAGGTTGCACAGGACGTTGACGCCAGCATGGGGCCGGAAGTGGTTGACACTTCGGTCGACGGAGCACAGAGGCCACCGGTGGTGACCATCATGGGTCACGTGGATCACGGTAAGACATCGCTGCTCGACGCTATTCGTGAAACCGATGTGGTTGGTGGCGAAGCTGGCGGAATCACTCAGCATATCGGCGCGTACAAAGTGCGCATCGGCAAGAAAGATTCGCCGGCCTTCGGACGCGAGATCACGTTCCTCGATACTCCCGGCCACGAAGCATTTACACGTATGCGCGCGCGCGGAGCCAAAGTCACGGACATCGTCGTCCTGGTGGTTGCGGCGGATGACGGCGTGATGCCGCAGACGCTGGAAGCGATTGACCACGCGAAAGCTGCGAAAGTCCCACTGATCGTTGCCGTGAACAAGATCGATAAGCCTGATGCGATGCCGGACCGGGTAAAGAAACAACTCGCTGATCGCGGGCTCTTGCCGGAAGATTGGGGAGGCACCACGGTGTTCGTCGATGTGTCGGCGAAGCAGCGCACGAATCTCGACTTGTTGCTGGAGATGATCTGCCTGGTTGCGGACGTGCAAGGCTTGAAAGCCTCTCCAGACCGTACTGCTACCGGCTCGGTAGTGGAAGCGAAGCTCGATCGCGGCCGCGGTGCCGTGGCGACAGTCCTGGTCCAGAACGGCACACTGAAGACTGGCGACACGTTTATCGTGGGCAATTCGTTCGGCAAAGTCCGCGCGATGTTCGATGATCGCGGCAATGCAGTGGAATCGGCGCCGCCATCGACACCAGTGGAAGTGCTGGGACTCGAAGGCATGCCGACGGCAGGCGACCAGTTTATCGTTGTCGCCGACCGCGACAAGGCGAAGACCATCTCGCATTATCGCGAGATGAAGGCTCGCGAAGCGCAACTGGCGAAGTCATCGCGCGTTTCGCTCGAAGGACTCGCCGAGAAGATCAAGAATGCGGGCATGAAAGAACTGCCTGTCATTCTGAAGGGCGACGTGGCAGGCTCGGTCGAAGTGCTGGCCGATTCGCTGACGAAGCTCTCGAACTCGCAAGTCACCATCCGCGTTTTGCATACCGGAATCGGCGCAATCACCGAAACCGACGTGCTGCTGGCGTCCGCGTCGAACGCGATCATCATCGGCTTCAATGTGCGTCCGGAGCGTAAGGCGCAGGAGATCGCTGACCAGGAGCAGGTCGATATCCGATTGCACTCGATCATTTACGAGTTGCAGGACGAGATAAGGAAAGCAATGACCGGGCTCCTTGAGCCGATCATTAAGGAGACTTATCAGGGACGCGCAGAGGTACGCAACATCTTCAAGGTGCCGAAAGCGGGAACGGTCGCCGGGTGCTTCGTGGTGGATGGTTCGATCAGGCGCGATGCCGACGTTCGCCTGCTGCGGGACAATGTGCCCGTATTCAAAGGCAAGATCGGTTCGTTGCGCCGCTTCAAGGACGATGCTTCAGAGGTCCGCAACGGAACGGAATGCGGTATCGGCATAGCCAATTACAACGATGTGAAAGTTGGCGACGTGATCGAAGCCTACTCCGTAGAGAAGATTGCGGCGGAACTGACGGCGTAATCCGTTTGTTGAGTTCGAATCAGGGACCGGGCGCGGCGCGAGTCGCGCCCCGATTTTTGTTTCAACGCTTTTTGCCAGAACGCCTTTTGCCGGAACGCTTTTTTCCGGAACGAAATGCCCATCGCCCATCTCACTCTGGAATTGCGCATCGAAGGCTCACAGTCGCTCAAGGATAAGCGGCAAGTGGTGCGCAGCTTGAAGGACAAGCTTCGGGCGTCGTTCAATGTTTCAGTGGCGGAGTTGGATGAGACTGACCTGTGGCAGCGGGCGACCATCGGCGTGGTCAGCATATCCGGCTCGCGGGATTATCTTGAAGGCCTGATGCAGAACGTGGAGAAGGCAGCGTTGCGCATCGTCAACAATAACGGCGGGGACGTGGTGGATTCGTTCCTCGACTACCTCTGAAGCAGCCCTAAAATCAGCGGTAATTTTCTGCTATCCTGAAATGTTTTAAACGAGTGCAAACCTATGCCTGAGCGACGCGGAGCCAGCCATCATCGAGACCGGGTGGTGGAGGCGCTAAAAGACGAGGTCGGATCCATCCTCGAAGGCGAACTTGCGGACAAGCGCATTGGGCTTTGCTACGTCACGGAAGTCGTTCTGAATCCGGGCGGGAAGTCGGCGCGGATCTACGTCTGCGTAGATGGCGACGAGCAGGAAGCTCAGCAGACGATGGAAGGCCTAGGTGCCGCGCGCGCTTACATCCGCAATGAGGTGCGTGACCGCCTCGGCAAGCGCCACGTCCCCGAACTTAGTTTTCATCTTGACCGTTCAGAAGAGTACGGCGGCCGCATTGAACAGCTGTTGAACCGGGTGGAGAAGCGGGCTCGCAAGAGCCGCGTCGAATAGATCTCTTTGTCATTGGAATGACCAGGGGCATGATCTCAGAAGTCCTCAAGACGATCGATCAGCACAAGACATTTGTGATCACGTCGCACGCGCGGCCCGATGGCGACGCCATCGGCTCGCTGCTCGCCGCCAGCCAGATTTTGCGCGGGCTAGGAAAAGAAGTGGAAGCGGTGCTCAGCGATCCAGTTCCCATCATCTATCGGCCGCTTCCATTCTCTGACACCGTCCTTCATGCCGCGGAAGTGAACGGGCGTTACGATGCGGCAATCATTCTCGAGTGTGACAGCATTCAGCGGACGGGATTGCGTGGAGTCGATCGTGACGGCCGGGTGCTGATCAATATTGACCATCATGCGAGCGCCAAGCCATTCGCGAGCATTAATTGGATCGACCGCAACGCATGCGCCACTGCGCAAATGATCTTCGAGTTGGCCAAGGCGGCGGGAGCGAAGGTCACGCCAGAAATCGCGACCTGCCTCTATACTGCCGTCCTTACTGACACCGGCTCATTTTGTTTTCAAGGCACCAACGAGCATACGTTCGCTCTCGCACAGGACTTGGTAAAAGCCGGTGCCGATCCTGCGCGCATCGCGCAGAAAGTTTACTTCGCGAATCCGGAATCGAAGATGCGCCTGTTGGGCGCGGCTTTGAGTACGCTCCGCCGGCAGGGTGACCTGGTATGGATGTTCGTCTCGCAGGCGCACATGAAGGAATGCGGCGCCATGCCGGAAGATTGCGAAGGGCTTGCCAATTACGCGTTAAGCATCGTGGATGTAGAGGTGGCCATATTTTTCCGCGAACTCACGGATGGCCGATATCGCGTTAGCCTGCGCAGCAAAGGCGATGTGGATGTCTCAAAGATCGCCGCACAGTTCGGGGGCGGCGGACACCAGTGCGCCAGCGGATGCTCTCTCGAGGGGCCGCTTTCCGTTGCAGGCGAAAGGATCATTGCGCAGATCGAAGGGCATCGGCGTTCGCTTCCCGCGTGAACCATTTATGAATCAGCCATCGTTTGAAACCCAAGTACTTTCTTCGATCGGAGCTTTGCTCATCCTCATCGCGTACATCGGCCATCAGATGAAGTGGATGGATTCCGACAAACTCTCCTACAATCTGCTGAACACGCTGGGCGCGGCGGTTCTGGCCTATGTCGCTTTCAAGCCGTTTCAAGTTGGCTTCGTCGTATTGGAAGGCACGTGGACGGTGATCAGTCTTTATGCGCTATATCGAACGCTTTCCCGGCGAACCCAGACTGCATAGGCGCGCGCACCTGCTAAAATTGCTTATTCGACCCTCCATCAATGTTGACCCGTAAACTCTCGTCATTTGAGTTGCTGATCGTCGTCGCCGTCTGCCTCTTCCTGTTCTTCTACGGACTAGGCAGCTTCGGGCTTGTAGGCGCGGATGAGCCCCGCTATGCGCAAATCGCGCGGGAGATGCTCGAGCGCAACGACTACGTCACTCCCACTTTGAACGGCGTAGCCTGGCTGGAAAAGCCGGCACTCTACTACTGGCGCGCCATGTTCGCCTTCGAAACTTTCGGTGTAAAGGACTGGGCTGCGCGCTTGCCCTCAGCGTCGTTTGCGCTAGGGATGATCGCTGTCATCTTCTTCCACATGCGCCGGTTCCGTCCCGGCGCGCAGTTGGACGCCGCCTTGATCACTGCCTCCTGCGCGGCTGTGATCGGCTTTGCCCGTGGAGCTTCGACCGACATGCAATTGGCGGCTCCATTCACAGTGGCTATGCTAGGTTGGTACGCGTGGTACGAGACAGGAAAGAAGATCTGGCTGCTCGATCTCTACTTCTTTCTGGCGATTGCGACTTTGGCGAAAGGCCCTGTGGCGCCATTCCTGGGCGGACTCGTCGTGCTTATCTTCTGCGCGCTGCGTCGGGACATGAAAGCGGCATTGCGAACACTGTGGCCTCCGGGCGTCCTGCTCTTTGTTGCGATAGTGCTTCCGTGGTTTGTTGCCGTGCAGATGCGCAATCCGCAATTCCTGCACGTATTCATCTTTGAGCACAACCTGGAACGATTCGCGACAAACACGTTTCAGCATCGCCAACCATTCTGGTATTACGTTCCTGTATTGCTCTTGTCGCTGATACCGTGGACGTTCTTTGCAATACCGGCGCTGCTGGATGCGTTTCGCTCGTCTCTAAAGGATTGGCGGCTGCCGAAGGCCTCCGATGACCGCACGCTGATCGATTCATTCCCTGAATTCCTGGTGATCTGGACGGTGATTCCCATTCTGTTCTTTTCCCTCTCGCAATCGAAATTGCCGGGCTACATCCTGCCGGCGATCGCGCCCTGCACCATCCTCACCGCTGACTTCCTGCAGCGACGAAAAAGCGATCCCATTCATCCACTGGTGATCGCCGCCCATGCTGCGCTGGCCGGATTGATAGTGGGACTGTTCCTAGTATTCCCGTACTTCTTCTTGCAAGGATTGCCGCTAACGGTTAAGGCGAAATTGTTAGCGATCGGTCTTTCGGCAGGATCCTTCATGTTGATCTATGTCACCGTGCGGCGCACCGGGCCGCGATTCTTGCGCGTGGTGACGATCGTTCCAGTCATCATTATTTTGGGATTCGTTTTGCGGGTGGTGGCACCGAGCATCGATAGTTTTTATTCCGCGCGCCCGGTGGCTGCCGATCTGATGGCGATCGGTGCAGACGGCCGTCCCGTCGCGGTCTATAACGCCAAGCGGGAGCTGCGATTCGGCCTGGGCTTCTACCGAAACCAGAAGATCAGCAGTTACAACGAGAAAGAGATTCCTGTCTTTCAGCACCTGCTCATCGCCAAGGCCGGCTCGCGGCCGGAGTTCGAACCGCTTTTGAAGGGTCGCCAATTCGTGCCCGCCGGGAAGTTCCCGGCGCAGCATCTCGAGTACTATTGGGTCTCCGCAGCGACCGCCTCACAGGCGATAGCCACCGACCCCGCGCCTCCGGCCTCCATTACAAAAAAATAAAGCCCAATTCAATAACCATTGCGATTCTGCTATCGCACTAGGTACCTGTGCGTGTATCGGCTTTGATTCGCGGTCGATCTGGAACTAGACTTTATCCAGCGCTTCTGACGAGCACGGGCAAGTGCCATCTGCCTCAGGCACCATTTGAAGCCAGCTTGTCTTCTTACAATTATGCGGAGCGGCACCCTGGAAACGGTAGAAATCCTCGACCTCAGACATTACACGTCAGCCGATCTGCGCCCGCTGTTGGACCGCGAGGCTGAGGTCTGGGCCGAGCGCATGGTCTGGGACTACCGCAGTTCAGCGGACATGATCCTCCGCTATATCGATTCCAAGATACTTCCCGGATACACCGCCATCGAGAACGGCCGCGTTGTGGGCTATTCATTCTTTGTTTATGAGGGCAGCAAGGGCGTTATCGGTGACCTCTTTGTCAGCGCCAATGGCGAGCCTCTGGCCGATTCCGAGCATGACAGCGCTGTCCGCAGCAGGTTGGCGACACACGTGATTGAAACGCTCCAGCAGACGCCCGGCGTGCATCGCGTGGAAGCGCAATTGCTGGTGCACCCAACGGGGTCAGTCTCAGGGCCGTTCATCAAGGAAGGCTTTCGCGTCTTCCCCAGACTTTTCATGGAGCTACCCCTGGCCACCGCACACGAAGCTTGCGATACGCCGCTGCCGCAAATGCCGGACATCGAGATCAGGAATTGGGCGGAGTCCGACTTTCAAAGCGCAGCGCAATTGATCACCGCGGCGTACCTTGGACACATCGATTCTGAGATCAATGACCAGTATCGGACGGTCGGCGGGTCGCTGCGGTTCCTGAACAACATCGTGCGATTTCCAGGGTGTGGGGTCTTTGATCCGCAGTCTTCACTGGTCGCAGCGAGCCGCGTGACCGGAGCCCTGGTGGGAGTGCTCCTGTGTTCACGGGTGCGCGAGGATGTAGGTCATGTCACTCAAGTCTGCCTGTTGCCGGAGCATCGCGGACGAAGCTTGGGCAAGGCACTGATGATGCATTGCTGCCGGCACCTGCGCAGGCGGAATTTCTCAGAATTGACGCTGACAGTGACGCAGGCCAACTTCCCCGCCGTGGACCTTTACAAGCGATTGGGGTTCGCGACAAAGAGAGTCTTCGACGCGTTTGTGTGGGAGGGGTAAAAGATCGGTTTCTAGTTCTAGTTGCTATCCGTTTTCAGCCTGATCCGTGTAAATCCGTTCAATCCGTGAAATCCGTGGCAGGCCTTTGCTCTTGTCTTTGATTTTGAAACTAAAAACGAGAAACCAGAAACGAGAAACTGGTTCTCTACCTTCCCGCGAAATGCCTGATCAACGCCATTGCCCATCCTGCGGCAATGGTCCCCAGAACGAACAATGTGAAACAGTATGCGCCGTAGCGGATCATCTCTTCTTTAGTGTTCTTCTGCGTGATCCCAAAGACGATGGAGGCGAAGAATGCGAAGACTACGGCGGCGGAGAAGTGGCTGAGTTGGATGGACATTATTGCTTTTTCCCGATGGCGATATGGTGCGCATCCACGGCGCTGATCACATTCAGCAGTCCGGAGACGATGACGAACTTAGTCCCATAGTCGGCAGTTGCCAGGTGGATGGCACCGCGTCCCCAATCCATTACGCGGGCGAGAATGTACAGTCCTCCCGCGCCGATGTCGCCGACAAAACCCAGCATGTCCAGAATATCGCCGGTATTGGGCGAATAGATTTTGCCTTCCATCATCAAGCCCAGCGCAAACATGCTGACGACAGAGATCATGATCAGGGCGCCGCGGATCCACTTCTTCAAAAGGAAGTGGCCGGCGCCGGGTACAAGCCAGCCGACCAATGGCGCGATGACCGCCATTGCCGAAGCATCTGTTTGGACGACAGTTTCTGTCTGGGTATTTTCAGCCATGGATTAGATCAGCACCAACTCGTTCTGGATTTTTCCCGTCACTTCCGCTTTGCCATTCCGCACCAGCACGTCAAATTCACTGCGGACCCCGAACTCCGGCAAATAAATACCGGGCTCGATGGAGAAACAACTGTTCTGGATGATCTCCCGTTCGTCCTTGGTCTCCAGGTTATCCATGTTCGCACCGTTGGCATGTACTTCTACGCCGATGGAGTGCCCAGTGCGATGCGTGAAGTAGCTTCCGTATCCGGCTTTCGTGATCGAGTCACGCGTGGCTTCGTCCACTTGCCATCCGGCGATCTTCTGGCCGTCTTCCATCGCGGACTTCACACGCGCGAAGCCGGCATCGCGGGCATTGCGTACGATGTTGAATATCTCCTGCTGTCGGCCGGTAGGCGCTGCGCCGACAACGCCTGTCCATGTAATGTCATAGAAGACGGCATCAGGCGCGTCCTTCTTCGCCCAGATATCGAGCAAAACAAAATCACCTTTGCGGATCGGCACGGGCTTTTCTTTCGACGAGCCATAGTGCGGATTTCCACTATTGGCATTGACCGCGACAATGGGAGGGCCGTCCGTGATCAGGCCTTCGCGTTTGAATGCGTCGAGGATAAATCTCTGGATCTCATGCTCGAAAGTGCCGCCATTGTTCACGCGCGTGCCAATCTCTTTAAACGCCGCCATGGTGATGGCATCCACAGCGTCACGCGCGGCGAAGTGGCTGGTGATCTGGGCTTCGGTCCAGACCGCTTCGAACCTCGAAACCAAGTCACCGGAGCTGACGATGGTTTTGCCAAAGCTGCGCAACAGTTCGATGGTGCCGCCATCGACGAGTGAGATGTAGGGAATGGAATTGTTCGGCGAATACTGCATGGCGACTGTCTTGTACGGCGCCAGCATCGACTTCAATTCCTCGTGTTGCTCCTGCCATGCGGAGTAGGCCTGTTTGGGGCCGGGCAGGGAATCGAGGTGATATGACTCAATGCGGTGGACCAGTTTGCGCGGCTCGCCTTGTGCGGGAATTACGTAATACCACCGGCGCGTAACGTGCAGGTTCTCCGGAAGGCCCAGAATCCGGTAAGCGATGGGATCACGATGATGATGGTCGTAAAAAAGCCAGGCATCGAAATTGCGCTCGCGCAGTGCCGCTTGAATCTCAGTGAGGTTCATAGTGAAAAGGTCAGAGAGTAATTGTAACAAGTGAACGCTTCAGTTGCCCGTGGTGACAGCTTTACCCTCACTGGCGGGCTGGACGACGAAGCGGTCGTAGATCCAAAGCAAAGCCGCGGTTCCTACACCGATCCCTGTGACCGACCACCAGATCATCTCCGGCCTCTGTTCAAAGTGGTGCAAGAGCACCCCGCCGATCGGCCCACCGAGGATGGACCCGATCCCGATGGGCAGGAAGGCGAATCCCATATATGTACCCTGCTGGCCTGGAGGGGCAAGTCGCGAAACGTAATCGTAGTAACGAGGAGATTGTGTGATCTCGCCCAGAGCTACGCCGATCAATGTGGCATAGACCATGGGCAGAGTTGGATGAACGATGAGTAACACCCAGGCCAGTCCGGAGATCAGCGTACCCAGAATCACGGCCCGGAGAGGCGCTAGCTTTTGCATCAAGAGGTTGGCGAGAACCGTGAAACAGATGACCACCACTGGCCCGGTTCCGAGCATGAATGCGGTGTCGGCTTTCGGATTGATGTACTTAGTCACGTATAAGGGAAGAATGATGAACTCTTGCCAGTAGACGATCCAATAGCCGGAAAAGATCAGCAGGAAGAGCATGAATCGAAAGTTTGTGAGGACGGTCCAGAAGTTGCGCCCGATTTCGCTGATGCTGATGGCTTGTACTTCGTCCGATTTGCGCGGCTCTTTAAACAAGAAGAGCACCGCGAATAGCATCAGGAAAACACTTGTCGCGGCGATGCGGAAGACGTTCTCCACTCCGAAATGGTTTTTCACGTACGAAGCCATGTAAGGGCCAAGTGCGCCACCGATATTCACGAGTGTGTAATAGATCGAATATCCAATCGAGCGGACGTTTTCCTTGGAAGCTCGTGCGGTGGTGCCGACGACCGATGGTTTGACCAGCGCGACGCCCAACGCGGGGAGCAGCAGTACCACAACGAGCAATGGTGTTTCTGGAAACTTGGCCCGGATCGGAGCCATCCATGCCGTCCCCAAGGATCCGACTATGAAGTAAGACGTGCTCAAGAAAAAATAGGCGAGTGAGAGAGCACGTCGGAAACCCATTCGATCGGCGATCGTCCCGCCGAAAATGGCGAGCACCCAGACTGCACCGCCGAACATACCGGCGAGTGAGGTGGAAGTAGTCTCTGAAAAGTGCAGCGTTTCGACTAGATAGCGTGTAAGGACGGCAAAGACCGCGTAGTAAGAGAGCCGCTCGAACAGTTCAGTGACGTTTGCCACCCAGAACGGCCGTTCAAAACCGCTACGAATCTCCTGAACGCGCGCGCTAAAACTCAATTTGATCTCCTTGTGTCGCCGACAATTTCTGCCGAATGTAGTCTTCAGAGACTCCGGCCACACGCACCACTTTGTTCCTGCTAGTTTCGCCGGTAGCAATGGTAACGGAACCGCGCGATACTGCAAACAATTCCGCAAAGAATTCGACGCAGGCTTCATTGGCGCGTCCATCCACCGGCGGAGAGGTCAATGAGAGCTTGAGCGCATCGCCGACGACCCCGGTGATCGCGTTCCTCTTGGCACGCGGATGCACCTTCACGGCAAAGCTGATTCCGGAAGCCAGGGTTTTGATCGGGATCATGCGGCTAGTGAGCGGTCTCTGATTCCATCTTCGGACGCGCGCCGAAGATCGCGGTTCCTACACGCACGCAAGTGGAGCCTTCTTCGATCGCGACTTCGAAATCGTGGGACATGCCCATGGACAGCTCGTCCATGCTGATATTTGGCAGCTTGCGGTTTGCGACCTCATCACGGATTCGTCGCAAGACAGTGAAATATTGGCGGGCGTCTTCAGGCTTGGCTGTGAATGGTGGCACCGTCATCAGTCCGCAAATCTCAAGTGCCGGCAACTTTGGCGCGGCGCGAAGTATCCGCTCAAATTCGCTGGAGACCGGGGCCACGCCGCTCTTCGCCGATTCGCCTCCAACATTCACCTCGATCAGCACCCGCAGCGAGCGTCCGGATTTCTGCGCGGCTGAGTCGATCCTCTCCGCAATGCGCACAGAGTCGATGGAATCAATGGCGTCGAACAACGTCGCGGCCTTGGTCGTTTTGTTGCTCTGCAAATGTCCGATGAGGTGCCAGCGCGCGCCGTGGAGGTCGGCGATGTAGTCTGATTTTTCCGCAAATTCCTGCACACGATTTTCGCCAAAGAGTCGCAGACCAGCCTGGTAGGCCTCGCGAATGCGCTCCGGAGGCATGGTCTTGGTCACCGCCATCAGAGCGATGTCTTTGGAATTTCGACCTGACTTTTTTGCAGCAGCTTCAATCTGCTCCTGCACTCGTGCGATGTTCTTTGCGATTTCCATGGGGGGACAAACGTGAGGAACCATCACACCAGAAATGACAAAAGGGCGCAAGGTGTGACCTGCGCCCTTAATTACCGCAACATCAGGAGACTATTTCTTCGGCATCTCCTCCAACGGTTTTCGCGCGAAGTGATAAAGCGAGTATGCGAGAGCAGCGCAGGTGATTACGGCGATGATCTTCGAGATAGTCGGATCCTTCGTAAACTCGAAAATCAATGCGCCGGTCTTAATAATGCCGCGGTCCTCCAACAGCTTTATGCCGATACCTAGAAGTCCAACGATGCCCCCGGCGGCAATGAGACCGCTGGCATAGAGCGAGCCGGCGCTGACTTCGCTGTCCTCTATTGCCTCGCCAGCCTTGGCCATGTTGCGTTCTACCAGCCAGCGGATCACGCCGCCAACGAACATGACGAGCGTGGTCCCGATCGAGATGTAAAAGCCCACCGCAAAGGAAAGGGAGCGAATACCAAGCAACTCAACGCCGATGACCATGAAGACACCGATCAGCACCAGTCCCCACGGCAGACGATGGTTCAAAATGCCACTAATGATGGTTGCCATTAGTCGAGCTTGCGGGGCAGGAGCCTTTTCTCCACCGATGCCTTGTATCCACTGCACTTCAATCTGCTTGGTTTGTGGATTGTATAAATATTTTCCATCTGGCAATTCGGATGAACCTAGCGAATTGAGCAACCAATACTTGTTTCCTTGTTCCTCGACGATCTGGTTCGAATCGGTAATGATGCGCACTCGATCGCGATCAAACCCGCTCTTCTGGACTTCGACTCCGACCGGCGGATGGTCTACATCGAAAGCCCGCGCAGGGAAGGTCTTGAATTGCTCCAACGCCTTGTTCATTCCTTGCAGCGTGTAGCCGATGGCGATAACCGATATGAACACGCCAACGAGCAAAGCCAATTGCTGGTAACGGGGTGTTGCCCCGACGAGGAATCCAGTCTTTAAATCCTGCGAAGTGTTTCCGGCGTTTGCTGAAGCGATGCAGACAACGCCGCCAATGGTGATTGCCAACGCCCCAAACGCAGGCGCCGTCCAGCCGAGCGCCAGGAACACCGCACATGTGGCCATCAAAGTAGCAATGGCCATGCCAGAAATCGGATTCGAAGAAGTTCCAATCAATCCGGTGATTCGCGAAGATACAGTCACGAACAGAAAGCCGAAGATCACAATGAAGATCGTCGCGGCAACGTTCGCAAAAAAGCTTGTTTGCGCGCCGGGGACAGGCTTGAACGTGAGCATCGCCCAGATCATCAGCATCACCAGAACGATGCCTCCCAGTGCGACCTTGAGACTCAGGTCATTATCGGTGCGCTTTTCTGATGCTGCCGCTGCGGCGCCCTTGGCCAGATCCTTGGCGCCAGCGCGGAGTGCAGCAATGATTGTAGGAGTCGTTTTTAGCAACGTAATCAACCCGGACGCCGCAACGGCTCCCGCGCCAATAGGCCGGATGTACGCCTTCCACATGTCATCGGACGACATATCCGAAATCAGCATGGTTGCAGGATAAAGCGGTTGTGTGAGGTGCCCCCCAAAGAACTTGATAGCTGGCATCACCACCAGCCACGCAAATACACCGCCGGCAAAGATGACCCCCGCAATGCGCGGCCCGATAATGTATCCCACTCCCAGATATTCAGAGGTAGTGTTGGCCCGAATTGAACCGCCCGGAAGCCATGATGGGTTATAAGCAGGTGAACTCGTCCACGAACCGAAAAGATTCTCGTTTTGAAATAGCGTATAGACGCCGCCGAGTCCCAGCCCCATGAAGACGCGACTGGCAAACGAGCCGCCGCGATCGCCGGCAATAAGAACGTCGGCGCAAGCTGTGCCTTCGGGATAAAGAAGATTCCCATGCTCTTTCACGATCAACTGTCGTCGCAAAGGGATCATGAAGAAGACGCCCAACCATCCGCCCACCAACGCCAACAGGAAGATTCGCTGGATCTCCATCGGGAATCCGAGAAATATCAGCGCGGGGATTGTGAAGATCACGCCTCCGGCTACTGACTCGCCCGCCGATCCGGTGGTCTGCACGATGTTGTTTTCAAGGATCGTCGCTTTGCCGAATGCACGCAGAATACTGATGGAAAGCACCGCGATTGGGATCGATGCAGAGACGGTCAGTCCGGCGCGCAGTCCAACATAAACAGTGACTGCTCCGAACAGGATGCCAAAAAAACCACCGAGCAGAACGGCGCGCGGAGTGAACTCAGCCAGATTCTGATTGGGAGAGATATAGGGTTGAAACGTGCTTTCCACTGGAGCGCGCATTTCTTTTATTTCGGCCACTCAGTTCCTCCGGAAGTCTAGTTATGACTAGCGTTTAGGTGAAATTGCAAACGGCGAAAGTTAACACGGGCAAGAAGCGATTACAAGCGCAAGCGCTATTAATAAGGGCTTTCCGCTCCAGAACTGGCCTGCGACTTTACGGTTTATGTTAACGGAAATTTACACGTAAAGTGCGCTTATCTCTGCTACTTCGATTGATTTGCGCCTGTATTAACGCTATACTCCGCTTAACAAGCCAGCCACGAACAGTCTTCGGTTGGTTTGGAGGAGGGTCGTCTTCAGCAGTAGCATCGGGGACCTAACTCGGGCAAGCTCAAAGCTTGCGAGCCATAGGCAAAGCGCGATTTCAGCACTGTTCCGAATGCCTATGGAAAGTCTGTTCGCCACCTTCTTCCCCGGCGACTGTCGAATTTGTAGCGACCCACTTCTGAACATCTCCCGCCTTCCTGTCTGCACAAATTGCATCGATAACATTCAAACCTTCATCAACACCCAGTGTGCTGTTTGCGGAGAACTGCTGGTTGCGCGCAACTTCCGGGGTGAAGAGCAGGGAACTCAGCTTTGCGGACTTTGCCAGCAAGTGCGGCCCAGGTACATCCGTGCGGTTTCGCATGGCCCTTACGAAGGCGTCCTTCGCGACCTTGTCCACCTGCTGAAATATCAAAAGGTGAATAGCGCGGCTGAGGTACTGGGCGGAAAGCTGGCTCAGGCCATCGAATCGCTAGCCGACGAGGTCGGCCCCAAGCCAATTGCGGTTCCCGTGCCGCTGCACATCAGCAAACTCCGTCAGCGCGGGTTCAACCAATCTGAGCGGATCGCCAGCCATGCCGCTCGGGCGTTGCGGACGACTTTTCCTATCGAACTAGTCTCCGGTGCCTTGCAACGCAGGCGCGCTACCACTTCGCAGACCGGGCTTACCCGGCATCAGCGCCGATTAAACGTGCGCGGCTCCTTCAGAGTAGATCCGCTTTTGCGGAGAGTCATTGCTGGCCGGAACGTCATCTTAATAGATGATGTTTTCACCACCGGAACTACGGCGGAAGAATGTACCCGCGTGTTGTTACGCGCAGGTGCAGCCAAGGTTTGGGTAGCCACTGTTGCCCGAGTTTCGAAGCTGGAAGCAGTAGCATCGTTTCAGGGAAGTCAATCTTTGCGGGAGGAAGCAGCGTCGTTTGCGCTTGGCAACGCATTCGGCGGGGAATCATAAACGGCTATGTCTGGGCATTCACGAAAATCAGGACATCATCGCACCAAGGCCACTTCCGGTTCACGGATGAAGTTGCATCAAACTGCGGCGCCGGTGGAACCTACCGTCCGGGCGCAGAGCGAATCGGAAGGCACGCCGCTGTACGCGCCGGTATTGGTGCTGAACGCATCGTATGAGCCCATCAACATTTGTGCAGCGCGACGCGCATTGGTGCTGGTGCTCAAAGGCGTGGCGATGACGGAGGAAGAAAACGGCCACTATCTTCACGCCCAGCGGATCGCGATGCGTTTGCCCTCGGTGATCCGTCTGCTCGAATACCGCCGCATTCCTCATCAGACCCGCGCTTTGTCGCGCAAGAACATTCTTCTGCGTGACCGCAATACGTGCCAGTATTGCGCCGTTGTCCTGTCTGCTAGCGACTTGACCCTCGATCACGTCGTACCGAGGTCCCGCGGTGGACTGTCCACCTGGGAGAACCTGGTTGCGTGTTGCCATTCCTGCAATCGTGTAAAAGGTAATCAACTTCTTGTTGAAACCACCATGAAATTGCTTCGAGAACCTCGGGCGTTCAACCTTCATACCAGCCGACACATCATGCGCATGATCGGAAGATCTGACTCCAAGTGGCGGAAATATCTCTTCTACTAGGGTTGGCGCATCTTTTCGCATCGCAAGTCCATTCCGACATTGAGCATTCTCATTCCACAATGTTAGCCTCCGTCTCACCGGAGAAGTTTTTCTCACCTGCGAATCTTGCTTAGGGAATCAGTAACTTAGGACTTTTTGTTCAATCAGGGAAATTGGCATTCGAACTGCATTGTCCAGAGTGCTTGCCCGATTTTTATTTGGTCTTCGGGCGGCACTCCCTTCTTAACCAGGTTGAATATAAATGGCAGAAAACGTAATGGATCACATTGTGACTGAACTGCGTAGTTCAGCTAACACCTACTACCCGAACAAGGGCGAATTGAAGAACGTCCGGGTTGTGGGCCACACGCCCAAGAGCGACCACTTTATCTATGACATGGTCGTGGACTTTGAGTCGGGCAGCGAGCGCCTGGCGGCGAAGGTCTACCGGGCCAGCAAGTCCGGGCCGCAAAGCGCACGCACGCTGGCCCGCACTGAGAGCGAAAACCTGAGCAAAGTGTTTTCTGCATTCGAGAAGAAACGCTTTGACGGTGTGCCTCGTCCCGTGGGAAATTTCAGTGAATTTGGCGCGGTCGTCAGCGAGAAATTTCCCGGGGTCCCCTTGCAGTCGATCATCATGAAAGGCGCACTGCTGCCTGGGTTTGCTGACAACGGCGCCTTGGCGATGGCGGCCACCATGACCGGGCACTGGCTCCGCAACTTCCAAAAATGCACGGCTGATATGCCTGAGCCCTTTGACACCGCCGCTTTGATGCTCGACCTTGAGCACCTATGCGAGAGTTGCAGGGGCGAGGGCCTGGACGACGTCGCCATCCGAACCATTCTGGCCGGCGCGAGAAAGACCCTGTCGTCTGCGAAGAAAGCGCTGCCTTCCTGTGCTGTGCTGAATGATTTCACTCCCTTGAATGTGGTGGTAGGCGAGAAGGGGATCAGCATCAGTGATTTCGCCAAGATGAAGCCGCGTGGCCTCTGTTATCAGGATGCTGCTCATTTCCTGGCTTGCATCGAGGCGCTGGAAAAGTATCCATTCTGCAACCGCAGCATCACCGGACAGGTGCAGGAGAGCTTCCTTGAAGCCTACGGTGTGAGCGCAGCGGACCAGGCGATCCTCCGGGTGCTGAAGATGAAGTCACTGCTGGGAATGTTCGCCCAGGGACGCAGCGGCAAGGAAAGCGCGCTACGAAAGAAAGTGATGTGGGCGACGGTAATGAAGCGCTTCATCCAGCAGGCGGCACAACGCTCACTGGCACCGGCGGCATAAAACCGGATTCAGGAAAGAAAAAAGAAAGCCAGTCTCTATCGAGACTGGCTTTTATATTTGTGCGTGCTTACTTTTTCGGCTGCTGTTGCGGAGGCGGTTGCTGGTTGTCAGGGACCTCAGAGCCATAGATGATCTTTGTCCTTGAAGCAAACCGCTTGTAATCCTGATATTTGACGGTGATACGGATGTGCACATCGTTCGCGATCGGATTGCCTCTGCTCGGCGGGAAATGGAGAACCTCGTCGGCGCGGCTGTACGTTGGGAACCAATACTTGCCATCGATCTGCTCGCGGTAGGTGGTAAATGCCGGGAATAGATGTCCTTCTAATTTCTTTTCCTTCATGTATGCCGGCTTGCCATGCGACTTCACGATCTGGAAATCGCGATTGTCCACCCAGATTCGGCCTTGAAAATATCGCTTACCCTTTTCAACGTTCTTGGGCGCGACATCGAAAACATAGGTGTCCACCTCATCGATCTTCTGTTGACCGGCGTACACGATCTGATACAGCGGAAGTTCATCACTCGTAAGAACAAAAGGATAGCGGTGTTGGATGTCCTCAAAATCTTCCTGGTCCATGCTCACGCGGGCCAATGATGATTGCGGTGAGAACACCACTTGTTCGTGGCGGCGGTTCTTGTCGTCAAATGTGACGTCTACGATCTGCTGGTATTCGCCATCCGGGGTGTCGCCGTCGAGTGTTTCGACTTTAACGTATTGGCGGTAGGTGTAGTCCTCACGTGCCTGCGCGAATTCCTTCTCACGCGCGGCGAATTTCTGGATGATCTGCTCGGGCGTGGTCCCGTTCGGTTGCGCAGTGTTGAGGTTGCTCTCACCACGGTCTTGTGACTCCTGGGCTGATGCGAAAGACGGCAGCAGCGCCAGAAGGAACAACGCGGAAAGAAGAACTGTGATTGGTCTCCGCTTCGGAAAGTGCATGGTGTGTTGTTGTTTCATTTCTGCCTTTGTTGAATCTAAACCCTTTTGATGCGTTCTGGTTGTGCCCTGTCGGAAATAAACAGCCATTCTGGCCTTGAAAACCTCGGGATGCACCCAAAAGGCCATGGAATTGGGTAGTTCCCCAATAGATTGGGTATTCCCCAACAGTATGACAGACGTTTTTATCGAGTTGCCGCTTATGACTTCAACAACGGCATTGAGGAACGGCCGCAAGAGTTGGCGTCCACTAGTTCTCTTACTGAGGGGCAATCACTTGCAAGCCCAGGTTCTGCACGGCAGAATTTCCCGCAGATGCGATTGCGACTACCCGAACCGCTCCCCATGCAGATTGCAGTGCGGGGG
>JAOAPL010000073.1 GCA_025462925.1 Acidobacteriaceae bacterium | reverse complement strand
AAGTACTTCCATGAGTTCGATGCAGTGATTGCGGTGCTCCTGATTGCCGGAGTTACCTGGTTTATCTGGTCACATTGGAAAGATCGGGTTGCGGCTGCGTAGCGGGGTCGCGCCTCTGGCGCTCGCTTTTACACTTCCCTTTCCCACCGCTTACGCGGTGGGCTAATCACTTTCGCCGCTAACGCGGCTAAACGGTCTACGGAACGAAATCGATCGCGGCCCAACTATCGTTCCTCAGGGGCTAAAGCCCATTCTATTCTCAATGGCTTGCGGCACGACTGAAGTCGTGCCCTGTCAAAGCAAAACCGTTTGAGATCGATCTATTCGGCAGCATCTTGAGGCATCTGTTGTCCGATGGTCTATTCGATTTTCAATCGTCCCGCCGGTTTTCTGCGCTTGTGTTGCTCCCAAACCTCAATCGATCTGTGAGGCCTTCAGCAGTATCTTTTCGTAGAGTTTCCAAGGCAGGAGCCGCTGTGACCAGTATCTGATCTGCGCGTCCTTGCCAATCAAATAACGAAGGTTCGGATTGGGGTCCTGCGCGATCCGTGTGATCAGGCGCGAGACTTCGCGGGTGTCGCCCTTTCTTAATTTCGTCTTCACCACGTTCGCAAAGCGGCGGGCGCGGTCTTTGTTGGCGGATTCCTCGCTCAATGCAATCTTGCCGATGCGCACGTTGCGCTCCCAAATGTCAGTGTCATAGGCACCCGGCTCCACCAGAACTACTTTGATTCCCAAGGCGCGAACCTCCAGGCGCAGGGATTCTGTCCATCCCTCAAGCGCGTGTTTCGATGCCGAGTAACTGCTGGTCACGGGATTAGAAACCAATCCGCTGATGGAAGAGATCATGATGATGTGTCCTCCCAAGCTGCCAGATACGCCCTGCGCGCGCATGGTGGGCAGCACGGCGCGAGTGAGCGCAACGTGGCCGAAAAAGTTGGTGTCAAATTGGCCGCGAAGTTCGTCGAGCTGAATGTCTTCAGCAAATCCACCTAATGCATATCCGGCGTTGTTGACGAGCACGTCAATGCGACCGTGATGGCGGAAGATCTCTGCAACAGCGCCGGGCAGCGAATCGAATTCAGTGATGTCGAGACGCCTGAGTTCGATGCGATCGGAAACGCCGGCATCTGCTGCCGCTTGAAGCAGGCGCGTGTTGCGCGAGAGGTCGCGCATGGTAGCGATGACGCGAAAGCCGGCCTTCGCCATATCGATGGCCGTAAGCAGGCCGATGCCGCTGGAAGTTCCAGTGATGAGTGCAATCTTTTCCATAGGAGTGTTTGGCGTTGTATCACATTTGTGAGTCGCCGTCGCGTCTTTGGCTCCAAATGTATTTTTTCAATCTCTCAGCCGCGCTGCTCTGCCGCACTACAACGCTGGTCCGGCATCCTAATTTTGCAAGGCCCCCCAAATGGAAACTCGTCGTCTCCTGCACTTCCTCCTCGCATTCTGCATTGTATTTTTCCAAGCCAGCCAGTTAACTGCTGAGCAGATTCCCGTCCGTCACGTTGAAGGTGTGACCCTCGGATTCCTGGCGGTGCGAAATCTGGATGGACAAGTTCTCGCTTATGGCGAAATGAAACAGGTGGTGAAAGCCGAAGGAGGGCCCGTGATGTCCGATATGCAGCTTCATTTCAAAGACGGCTCGTTCTACCAGGAGATCACGAAGTTTACGCAACATGGAAAATTCCGCCTGCTGAGCGATCAGGTAGTACAGAAAGGCCCGGCGTTCAAGCAAGAGAGCGAATCCTGGATCGATGCCAGCACAGGAAAGGTAACGGTGCGGACCGTTGACAAGGGCAAGGAGAAGTTGACCAACAAGCATCTGGATCTACCAGAGGATGTCTCCAATGGTCTGATTTTCACACTGGTGAAAAACGTGGACCCGTCGGCTCCGGAAACTACTGTCTCCATGGTGGCACCTTCAACGAGTCCGCGGATCGTGAAATTGAATATCCTTCCGGAGCAGGAGAAGACCATCGAAGTGGGTTTTATCAAGCACAAGGCGCAACATTACGTGGTGAAGGTGAAGATCGAGGGTGTAGCGGGTGTCATTGCGCCGCTTGTGGGCAAGCAGCCTTCCGACATGCATATCTGGATCGTAAAGAGCGAAGCTCCCACCTTCATCGAATTCGAAGGTCAGCTGTCTCAAGACGCCGCGGTTTGGCGGATAGAAGTAACGGCCCCGGAGCCGGATCCGCGCAAACCGAAGGTGAAAATCAAGTGAGGCGGCAGCTAACAAGGCCTACCCTGTTACAATGAATGGTTTTCCAGCACACATTCATTCAATAGGAAGTCTCATACCTAAATGGCGACAAAACCAAAGACCACCTCGCAAACGTCCGGAACAATCGCAGAAGCCAAAGGCAAACTCGGGATCATGATCCCCGGCATGGGCGCCGTTGCCACAACATTTGTCGCCGGCGTAGAAGCCGTGCGCAAGGGCATCGCGAAGCCAATCGGCTCGCTGACTCAGATGGGCACAATCCGCCTGGGCAAGCGCACTGAAGGACGCTCACCGAAGATCAACGACTTCGTTCCGCTGGCGCAACTGAACGACCTGGTATTTACCGGCTGGGACATTTTCGAAGACGACATGTTTGCTGCCGCTACCAATGCCGGCGTCTTGGAGAAAGATTTGCTGGAGCAGGTTAAACCTTTTCTGCAATCGGTGAAGCCCCGCCCGGCGGTCTTCGACCGTCATTATGTGAAAAAGCTTGACGGCAAGTACGTGAAAAAGGGCAAGAACAAGATGGACTTGGCCGAGCAAGTTCGCGCCGACATCCATGATTTCAAGAAAACCTCAGGCGCCGAGCGGTTGGTGATGATGTGGTGCGGCTCCACGGAAATCTTCTTAAAGCAAACGGAGGCCCACTCGTCGGTGAAGGCGTTTGAAAAAGCGCTTCTTGCCAATGACGAAAACATTGCGCCTTCAATGATCTATGCCTATGCCGCGCTTAGCGAAGGCGTCCCCTTTGCGAATGGCGCGCCGAACCTGACTGTTGATCTGCCGGCGATGCATGAACTCTCACGCCGCAATCACGCGCCGATCTCCGGCAAGGATTTCAAATCCGGCCAGACGCTGCTCAAGACCGTCCTCGCGCCGGGACTGAAAGCCCGCATGCTGGGATTGAGTGGCTGGTTCTCGACCAATATTCTAGGCAATCGCGATGGCGAAGTATTGGATGATCCGGAATCGTTCAAGACTAAGGAAGAGTCGAAGCTGTCAGTACTCGAGCACATTCTTCAGCCGGAGCTTTATCCCGACCTGTACAAGGATTTTTATCACAAGGTCCGCATCAACTATTACCCACCGCGCGCTGATAACAAAGAGAGTTGGGACAACATTGACATCGTCGGCTGGCTCGGCTATCCGATGCAGATCAAGGTCAATTTCCTCTGCCGCGACTCGATCCTGGCCGCGCCAATCGTGTTGGACCTGGTGCTGTTGATGGACTTGGCAAAGCGCAGCTCAGAGTTGAGCGGCATGGGCATCCAGGAATGGCTCAGCTTGTATTACAAGTCGCCGATGACGGCTCCGGGACTCTACCCTGAACATGACTTGTTCATCCAAACCATGAAGATGAAGAACACGCTGCGACATTTGCGCGGCGAAGAACTCATCACACACTTGGGGCTGGAGTATTACGACTAAGCAGTAGTTCAGTAGCCAGTAGTCAGTAGCCAGTAGTTAATAGTTAGTAGTTAAGTAGTCAGTAGTCAGTAGTCAGTAGTCAGTAGTCAGTAGTCAGTAGTCAGATGGAGGCGCGAAGTATCGCGCCTCTTTTTATTGCGCGGAAGGTAGTGGCTGGGAGTTTCGGACGATGGCGTCGATCAGTCCGGGAATGGTGTAGTCCTTGGCCTCGATGTTTACGCCGAGTCCGACTTCAATCAGCGTCGCCGAGGTCACCGGGCCAATGGACGCCACGGCGATTCCCTGCAACTGCTCTTTCGGGCTCACGTTTGCGCCCAGCAACGTGATGAAATTCTTGACTGTCGATGAACTGGTGAAGGTGATGATGTTGGGCCGCTGCTCGGGGTCGGCGAGGGCGGCGCGAATCTTCTCGCGAGAGTTCTGCGGGACAACGGTCTCGTAGGCTTCAGCCACATCGACTTCTGCACCAAGCCGGCGCAGCTCTTGCGGGATGACGTCGCGGGCAACCTTGGCCCGGACCAGCAGAACCCGCTTCCCTGCTACTTTGTCTTTCAACGCCGATACCACAGACTCAGCGACATATTCTTCCGGAGTAATCGCGACCTTCACTCCGTGTTGTTCGAGTTCGGCGCGCGTGGCCGGGCCGATGGCAACCACAGACAACTGCCGCAACATCCCGGAATGCATTTCCTGCTTTTCCATGCGCTTGAACAGAGCTTTCACTCCATTGACGCTGGTGAGGAGCAGCCAATCGTAGGCAGGGATTTTCTGCAGCGCCTTATCGAGCGGCTGGAAGGATTGCGGTGGCCGGATCTCGATAGTCGGAATCGACACCACCGTAGCGCCGAGCCTTTCCAGCTCTCGTGCCATCGCGCCAGCCTGTTCGTGCGCTCGTGTGATGAGGATGCGCTTGCCGGATAAGGGCTGCGGGTTCGGAGTTAAATCGGTTGAGGTCATATTAGGGCTGCTGCGGTACGGCCGCACCGGAACGATAGACGTCGTCGAGAATGCGCCTTGCACCCTTTCCAAGTAGTTCCTGGCCAACAACGCTGCCCAGGTGTTCGGGATCGGATCCGATCTGCTCTGCACGGAGAAGTTCGCTGCCATCGGGGCACGCGACGATTGCTACCAGTCGGAGCTTCCCACCTGTGGCTTCGGCGTAAGCACCGATCGGAACCTGACATCCGCCGCCGAGGGCATTCAGCGCTGCGCGTTCGCAAGCGGTTGTGGCGCGCGCATCGGGGTCGTCGAGAAAGGCGAGATGGTTGCGCGTGATGGCGTCGCCCTTGCGAATCTCAATGCCTAATGCGCCTTGACCGGCAGCAGGGCACATCTTGCTGACAGGGACAATCTCTCGCACGAACTCAATGCGGCCGAGGCGTCGCAGGCCGGCTGCGGCGAGAATAATTGCGTCGTACTCGCCTTCCTCCAGCTTACGCAAACGCGTGTCCACGTTGCCGCGAAGTGGATGGATGTCCAAATCCGGACGCAATGCGCGCAATTGCGCTTGCCGACGCAGGCTGCTGGTACCGACTCGCGCTGCATGTGGCAGAGCGCTGATGCTGCCGAATCTTGCGGAGACGAATGCGTCGCGGGCATCTTCGCGCTTCATGATGGCGGCGAGTTCAAAACCCGGCATCAATTCCGTTGGCACGTCTTTCAAACTGTGCACCGCGAGATCAATGCTTTTTGCTTCCAGTGCTTCCTCAATCTCTTTAGTGAACATTCCCTTGGTACCAACAAGCGAGAGGGCAACGTCAGTGATCTTGTCGCCGGTGGTCTTGATGATGATGATCTCAACTGCGTGTCCCTGCTCACGCAATAATGCGGCGATATGGTTGGCCTGCCAGAGCGCGAGTTGTGATCCGCGGGAGCCGATGCGCAGCAGTGCCATCAGGACTTGAGACTCGCTTTCTCCGAATCTGTTTTTTGTTTCACCGCCCGCGGGAGGTTCGCGCGGCTGGAGTTCAGATTGAAGAGCTTGCGCACGAGTTCGATGATAGTGGTGGCCTCTGGATCTCTTTGCCGGGCATCCTTGGCGGCGCTTTTTAATGTGGTGATGGGAGTGTGGAGGATCTTGTTGACGATCCCCTTCGTCAGGGACTCGACTGCCAGCTCCTGTTCTGGAGAAAGCGTGCCCAGCCGTCCGCGAACTTTATCGATCTCCGCCTGCCGAATGGTTTCGACATGATCTTGCAGCGAAACGATTGTGGGAACCACATCCAGCGTATCCAGCCGTTCTAAGAAGCGCTGCACCTCAAAATTGATGATCTCCTCGGCGCGGGAGGCTTCGCGCTGGCGGTCCGCGA
>JAOAPL010000062.1 GCA_025462925.1 Acidobacteriaceae bacterium | reverse complement strand
CAAATTGATTAAGCACTTTACAGACCTGCCGCTCTCGGATTACACCCAGGAACGGCTCGCAGCAGCAGATTTCTCCGTCCCCACCACTGTTCAAGCCAGCGCGATTCCCCACGGACTCGCCGGCACTGACATTCTTGCCACCGCCCAGACGGGCACCGGCAAGACCTTGGCGTTCCTGGTGCCGGTGATCGAGAAAATGCTCGCAGAAAAACCATCCGGAGTATCGGCTCTGGTGCTCGTACCCACGCGCGAACTCGCGATCCAAGTGGTCGCACAGTATGACCAGCTACGCGGCAAGAAACTTCCCGCCGCGGCCCAAGTTGTCGGCGGACTCTCCGAACGAGAACAGATCAGGAGCATCAAGTCCGGAGCGCGGCTCGTAGTCGCAACACCCGGACGCCTCGAAGATCTGATCTCCCGCAAACTGCTGGACCTCAGCACGCTCAAGATCCTCGTCCTCGACGAAGCCGACCGCATGCTTGACATGGGATTCATCCAGCCCTTGCGTCGCATCGTTTCAAAGCTTCCGAAAGGGCGCCAGACGATGCTGTTTTCCGCAACGCTGGAAACTTCAGTCGTCCACCTTGTTGGCGACTACCTTCGCAATCCGGTCCGCCTCGCATTCGGTTCCACGTTGAAACCCGGCGAGCAGATCAAACTGCAAGCTTATGAAGTGTCCGCGGAGCAGAAGCTCTCATTACTGCGGAAACTCCTCGAAAACGAGACCGGCCGATGCCTGGTCTTCACTCGCACCAAGCGCGGAACTGAACGCTTGGCGAAGAAATTGATCCACGAAGGAATCTCCGCTGGGATGATCCACGGCGGCCGCACGCAGCCGCAACGCAACGCCGCGCTCGCCGATTTCCAGAAAGGCAAAGTCCGTCTGCTGATCGCCACCGATGTCGCCTCACGCGGCATCCACGTCGATGACATCGCACACGTGATCAATTACGAACTTCCGGAGCTCGCAGAAGACTTCGTCCACCGCGTAGGCCGCACCGGACGCGCCGGCGCAACCGGCATCGCTTCCACCTTCTACAGCCGGCAGGAGCAGCACGACCTCGCCGCGATGGAGCGCACATTGAAACTCAAGATCGAGCGTATGACGGTGGAAGGCACGCTCGCCCGTGAAGAGCGTCCCAAACCGGTAGACGTTTCGAACTACGTTGCGAAGCCCGTAGGCAAGGGCTCGCGCATGGTTCTCATGCCCGGAGAAGTTCTCCAGCGGCACGGAGCTTCCAACTAGGCTAAACTCGCAACCAGACAGGGATTCTTCCGCGCTCTCGTGATTGTCATCCTGAGCGCAGCGAAGGATCCCTTTTATTCTGCAATTCATCGGTAATACCCCTGTCATCCCGAGCGAAGGACGTGCCCTGGTCCGCGCGAGCTCCGGTTGCGCGGTGGCGCAATTCCCAATCCGCCAAAGCCTCATCCGCGCAAATCCGTGGCGAGCTTTGCTCGTCCTCAGAACGCGAAACTCGAAACCTGTATCATCCCTGCAATGCAATCCGCAGACGTAGTCATCATCGGTGGCGGGATCGTTGGCTCCAGCATTGCGTATCATCTCACCGCAGCCGGATGCCGCAACGTTCTCGTCCTCGAACGCGAGACCCACACCGGCAAAGGCTCCACCGGAAAGAGCATGGGCGGCGTTCGCGCCCAGTTCTCCACTCCGGTGAACATTCAAATGTCGCTGTACTCGATCCCCTTCTACTCCGCATTCGACGACTTGATGGGACACCCCGCCGGATATCGCCCGCAAGGCTATCTCTTCATGGCGACCAGCGATGCGCACATGGATTACCTGCGCGCAAATTATGCGCGACAAGTTCAACTCGGGTTGAAGACCGTCCGCCTGCTCAGTGGTGACGAGATTCGCGCGATGTATCCGCAACTTCGCGGTGACGACATCATCGGCGGCAGCTTCTGTTCTACTGACGGATTCGTCGATCCCTACAGCGCAATGACCGGCTTCATGGCCAAAGCCGTAGGAAACGGCGCGAAATTGCAACGCGATTGCGAAGTCACCGGAATCGACGTGGACGCAGACGGCATTGCCGCCGTCGAGACTACAAAAGGTAAGATCGCCACGCGCATCGCCGTGAACGCCGCAGGGGCGTGGGCAGCCGGCGTGGCCAAATTCGTCGGGATCGATTTGCCGGTCGAGCCGCTGCGACGCATGCTCGTCCCCACTGAACCCTTTGACGAATTCCCCCACACCGCGCCCATGATCATTGATATGTCCACTGGCTTCCATTTTCGTCCGGAAGGTCGCGGTTTTCTTTTGGCCTGGAATGATGCGGAAGAGACGCCCGGATTCAAACTGAATTTCGAGCCGTCGTTCATCGAGAAGATTTTGATTCACGCAGCAGACCGCGTGCCCTGCTTTGACCACGTGGAAATAAATCCGAAGCGCGCCTGGGCGGGACTCTACGAGATGACTCCTGACCACCATCCCATCATCGGCCCCGCGCCGGGAGTGCGCGGGCTTTTCTTCGCCAACGGCTTCAGCGGACACGGCGTGATGCACGCTCCCGCCACCGGCAAACTCACTGCCGACCTGATTCTCAAAGGGACGTCAGAAATTATCGACGACCCGCGCGCCTTCGCTCTCGAACGCTTCGCCGAAGGCCGCATGATCCACGAGACTGCAGTGCTCTAGGCCTCGACCTACGCCGTCAATTCCGCGGGATAATCCTGGTCCACATAACACCAGACCCACGATTCGCCGGGCTCAGCCGACCTGATCAGCGGATGATCTGTCTTCTTATAGTGTTTTGTCGCATGCTTGTTCTTGGATGAATCGCAACACCCTACGTGTCCGCATGAGAGACAAAGACGCAGGTGCACCCAACTGTCTCCAGTCTTCACGCAATCCTCGCAGACATGTTTGTCAGTTTTAGTGACTTTGACCTGGTTTAGATGAGTACATTCCGCCATTATTCCCTCCGCTATTTTTAGTCGGCAGCATCCGAAACATAACTGCGCTCAAGGTCTGCTCGGTCCCACTTCGCGAGATTCGCTCCCGCTTCATATGCAGTTTGGCACAAATCCAGCACGTCTTGGTGCGGCTGGTCCGCCGTTCGCACATCCTCGTAGCGCAGAAGGAACTCGCCCATGCTATCGCTGAAGAATGCGGCCGAGGGTTTTATGCGCTCTTTCTCGAGTCCCGGCGGGACTGGCGCCGTGTAGGCGAAAAATGCAGGTTCCTCGAATCTGGAGTCGCCCGGCCAGAAACCGACACTGCTCACTTCGTGTGAATAAGCTTCGCGCTCGATCCTGTTGGCGTTCTTCTTTTCCGGCGCGCGCCGTCCCGAGTAGCGCGAGACCGACAGATCAAAACTGCCCCAGAAGAAATTGACTGGGCTGCACTTGCCGATGAAATCTGACCGGAACTCTTTGAATATCTCGTCGCAATTGATCAATACCCGCCACAACCGCGTGACGTACGCCTTGTCATATGACTCATGTTTCGTGTCCTTCTCGAACGGGATCGGATCAGCGAACTCCACCGGCATTGAATTGATCTTCAGCTTTATGCCCAGTGATTCGATCGCCGACATGTACTCCCTATAGAAATCCGCCACTGTCCGCGGATAAAGCCCTACCGCGCGCTCCAGTCCCGTGCTGGTTCGAAGCATGAGCCTGTCATTGAGAAAATCGAACTCTGCGTCGAAAAAAATCTCTTCGTAAGGTA
The DNA here is from genome assembly GCA_025462925.1 of Acidobacteriaceae bacterium. Classification (GTDB taxonomy): domain Bacteria; phylum Acidobacteriota; class Terriglobia; order Terriglobales; family Acidobacteriaceae; genus JAICLA01. The sequence goes on along the minus strand of JAOAPL010000062.1, from coordinate 607 downwards.
TCGACGACGTATTCAGGCCATGGGGACTCACGTACAGCGGCACTTGCCACCAATGGTTTTCCATCGGCGATAGCGCCAGCCTCGTCTTACCCACCATCTGCGTCCACATGTGTAAGGTGTCGAGCGTGGGTTGCGATTCTTTATACGGAATTGCAGGCCAGAGATCAGCTTTGGAAAGGCTCGTTGAGGGATGGGACATGATCGGATCCAATCGTTACGAAGAGATGCAGGTTGCGGCCATTACTGAGATGCATACCGCCTCGTAAACGGATTATATCGCTCCTCTGCCATCGCTCAGGAAGGTTGCCGGGGCAGCTGGCTTTTGCCTGAGGAGGGGTTTGGGTAGCAGGTGGGTTTGGCGGACCGGTGTGGTTTGGCTGGCAGTTGGGTCGATGGCAGCAGAGCTCTTGGGTGGCGCAGGCCTTCAGGCCTGCATTCACAGCATTTTTTTGAACGGGCTTTAGCCCCTGAGGTAATCCGGGATTGGCGAAGCTAAGGTTGGGACTTCGCCAGTGCGGAGTAGCCATACCTGAGTCTGACGCCTAAATGCTAAGTGCTAATGGCTAAATGCTAACTGCTAATGACTGCCCTTCTGCAAATACCTGTC
>JAOAPL010000020.1 GCA_025462925.1 Acidobacteriaceae bacterium | reverse complement strand
AGAAACCGGGCTGAAGTGCGAAGTGTACGGCGCCGATAAGATCAAGGAATTAAAAATGGGCGCGTTCTGGGGCGTGGCCCAGGGCTCGGACGAGCCTCCGGCCTTAATCGTAATGCGCTATGAACCTGCTGGCGCTCCCGAAAAGCCGGTGCTCGGACTAGTCGGAAAAGGCGTCACCTTCGATACCGGAGGCATTTCCATCAAGCCCGCCGACGGCATGGAAAAGATGAAATACGACATGGCCGGTGGCGCCACCATGATCGGCGCCATGCGTGCAATTGCATTGCTTAAGCCAAAAGTAAAAGTGATTGGAATCGTCTGCGCCACCGAGAACATGCCTTCGGGCAAGGCACAGAAACCGGGCGACATTCAGACTGCGATGTCGGGCAAGACCATCGAGATCATCAACACCGACGCCGAAGGGCGCCTCGTTCTCGCTGATGGCCTTTGCTACGCCCGCCAACTCGGCTGCACGCACCTCGTCGATGCCGCCACGCTCACCGGGGCAGTTGTGGTCGCCCTCGGGTTTGCAAACGCCGGCATCTTTGCCAACGATGACGCCATGTACCGGCGCTTCACCAAAGCTCTCGACAAAGCCGGAGAAAAAATGTGGCGACTTCCGCTCGACGACGAATATAAAGACCAGATTAAATCGAACATCGCCGACATCATGAACACCGGCGGACGTTGGGGCGGCGCTATTACGGCAGCCATGTTCCTGAAAGAATTCGCGGAAGACACGCCTTGGATCCATCTGGACATCGCTGGCACCGCCTGGATGGAAGACAGCAAAGCCTGGATCGCGAAAGGGCCATCAGGAATTGCGGTGAGGAGCTTGGTGGAGTTCGCGCGTGATTTCGGGAATTAGCGTTCGATATCCTCATTCCAACAATTTGTCATTCCGAGCGAAACGCATCGCTTGCTCCGCAAGCGATCCCGGCAGTCGAGGAACCTGCTTTTTTCTTACTGCTCGCCACGCAGCAAGTATTTTCAGCGGCCCACAACCATCACATCCAGCTCTGCTCGCATCTCAATCGCGCCGATGCGCATAGCAGCCAGGAATGTGTCATCACGGCATGGAGGTCTTCATCATGAGGGCTCTGTTCGCAGTTGGATTGGTGATTTTGGTGCTCGGAATTCTTTCCTTCTTTGTTCCGGTTCCCCATTCGGAACGTCACGGCATCGACGCAGGCGATTTGCACCTTGGTGTTAAGACGCATCACGACGACCTTCTGCCCCCGGCGGTGAGCGTTACTTTACTGGTCGTAGGCGCAGGCTTGATGATCGCCGGACGCAAAAGCGGAAAGTCGCGCTTACATCACCGGCGGCACGGTGATTCCCATCACCGCAAGCGCACGAATCAACTCGCGTCTTACCACCGCCGCCGTGGCCAGCAGGAATTTCTTTCGACTTTCGTCTTCCTCGCTCAGGATCGGGTAGCGGTGATAAAAGGTATTGAACAACTGCGCCAATTGAAACACGTGCCTCGCCAGATACGCAGGCTCCGTTGTGGCGATGCTCTGATCTACCACATACGCAGTTTTCGAAGCCGCCAGCCAGAGTTCCCAGAGTTCGTTGGCATCCGGCCCAGATAAGAATCGCTGCAGGCTATCCATTGGGACATAGCTTGCGACATTTCCGGCAAGCGTCTCTGCATCCAGCCCGCCCTTGCGAAAAATATTGGTCGCCCGAACTACCGCGTATTGCGCATACGGCCCGGTTTCACCTTCGAAACTCAGCGCATCTTTGAAATCGAACGCAATCACCGACGGCTTGGTGTACTTCAGCATGAAATATCGCAATGCGCCGATGGCAATCTGCTCGGCAATTCTCCGCCGTTCTGCTGCCGGCAACTCCGCGTGACGGGAATCGACCTCTTTGTTTGCCGAGGCTATCAGGGCATCCAACAGGTCGTCGGCTTTGACACCGAATCCCTTTCGTCCCGAAACCTCGATATACGACCGCGCCTTTTCGTCTTCGGAGAGTTCGTATCCGAGCTCCGCCGCGCATCGCGGAGTCAGTGCCACCATCTCATATGAGAAATGGGTGTAATGGTCGGCCTTGTCATTGTGCCCAAGCCCCCGTAAAGCCTCGATGACCGTGCTCTGCGCCTCAGCCTGGCGCGTATCAATCACGTTATAAATTTCAGCGACATCTCCAAAATGCGGATGCTCAGGTTCGCCATGCTCTGCCGAGATCCAGCACTGATGGCCATTTGGATACAAATAAAACTTCTGATATCCAAAGTCTTTTCCCAGCAATCCAAACTTCCACATGTGATACGCGATGTCTTTACCGACGTAGCCAACAGTCCCATTCGACCGCACAATAACCTTCTGGTCTTCCTCCGTGATCTCCTCTGTGCCCGGAGCCTGCCCTGAGCGCAGCCGAAGGGTGCCCTCTGTGGTTAGCGATTTTGACGTTCCCGCCCGCCGCATCACCCAACATCCTTTATTCTTCCCGTCACTCTCGAACGACAGCACGCCCGCTTCTTTCAATTTCCCAAACGCCGCATCCCAGAAGTGCAGGCGCAGGATCTCGCTTTCACGCGGCAGAAAGTCATACTCGATGTCGAGGCGATCCATCGTTTCCAGATGTCGGCATAGCACCGCCGTGGAAATCAACTCCGCCACTGCAGCGGTTTCGTTTCCGCCTTGCTCAATCTCATGCAGGGCATGTAGCCGGACTTTCTTGTTTTCGGTACTCTGCTCGTACCATTGCGAAACCTTCGCGTAGAGATCCCAACAGTAGTAATCAAAGCGCGGCTGCCGCGCCAGTTGCTCAATTTCCGCGCGTGATTTCTTTTCGAGGTGGAGAAAGCCGACGACCACGTCGGCGACCTGCACGCCCGTGTTATCGATATAGTTCTGCACATCTACTTCGCGCCCCGCGAATTGCAGCAGACGCACAAAGGTGTCTCCCAGAATCGCGTTCCGCAGATGTCCAATGTGCGCCGCTTTGTTGGGATTAATGCTGGTGTGCTCGACCAGAATTTTGCCCGGGGGCGCGTCACTCCGCGGCTTCTCATCTCTGGCCAGTGCAGCCGCAAGCTCGGCCCGGTTCACACGAGCGTTGATATAGCCGGCGCCAGCAACCTCAAACTTCTCGAATCCCTCGACGGTCCCGATCCCACTCACGATTTCTTCCACAATTTTGCGCGGAGCTTTGCGCAGTTTCTTCGCCAGCTCAAATGCCAGCGGCAGCGCATATTCTCCAAACTCAACCTTCGGAGGCTGCTCGATCACGATTTTTTCTACGTCCAGGCCATAGCTGCGCCGCAGAAATTCGCGCATGTGTGTGGCCAGCCGGCGTTCTAGATAGCGATACAAGAGTCCCTCTAAGTGCTTGAAGAGAATAGTGATTTTAGCAGAGGAACTGTCGTTGGTCGCTCGTCGTCCGTCGTTGGCCCCGTTTTGACGAGATTACCGCTCCGCGCCGCAAAGCCTAACGAAAAGCTTTAGAATCTTGGATTGGCTTTAGTAAATGACTCCGCCTGAGCGGACTTGGCGAACGACCCACGACGAACGACCAACGACGGTTTTGCACATGCGCATTGCCTATCTCGATTGTTTTTCCGGAATCAGTGGCGACATGTTTCTGGGCGCGTTGATCGACGCCGGAGTCTCGCCCAAGGTCTTCGAACAAACCGTCGAAGCACTCACCGTCGGCGCGCATCTCGAAATCTCTCGCGTAAATCGCAGCGGCATCAGCGCCACCAAAGTTGATGTGGTTGTTAACGGGGAGAAAGACTCGCCCAGAGCTACGCGGAAAGAACTGGCCGCACCTCAGCAGCACTCTCATGCACATCAAGACTCTGAATCGCACCGCCACCATCACGAACATCAGCATGGCCGCGGGTTAACGGAAATCCGCGAAATCATCAGCAAGGGTGCCATAAGCGAATCTGCAAAACGTAGTGCGATTGCAATTTTCGAAAAGCTCGGCCAAGCCGAATCAAGAATCCACAACGTGCCAATCGAAAAGATTCACTTTCACGAAGTAGGCGCCGTGGACGCGCTGGTGGACATCGTCTGTGCAGCCGTTGGCACCGAAGCGCTCGCCGCCGACGAAGTCATCTGCTCGCCATTGAATGTAGGCGGCGGCACGGTTGAATGTGCGCACGGAACCTTTCCCGTGCCTGCACCTGCCACGATCGAGTTGCTCAAAGGCGCTCCTGTTTATTCCTCGGGAATCCAGGCGGAGCTCGTCACTCCCACCGGCGCGGCAATTGTTGCCACACTCGTAAAACGCTTCTCATCATTCCCAGAGATCAAAATCGAGAAGACCGGTTACGGCGCTGGAACCCGTGACTTTCCCGGCCACGCGAACGTTCTCCGCATCACGATCGGCGAGGCTCTTCCTCAACTCGCGGCGAAAACTTCGCAGGAAACCATCTCTATCCTTGAAGCCAATCTCGATGACTTGAATCCCCAGGTTTTCGGCTACGTAATGGATCGGTTGCTCGAAGCCGGCGCCCTCGATGTCTTCGGCATGCCAGTTCAAATGAAAAAGAACCGTCCGGGAACTTTGCTGACGGTCCTCGCGAAACCAGAAGATGCGGACCAACTCGCTCAGATCGTCTTCTCTGAAACCACAACGCTCGGTGTCCGCCGCCGAGAAGAAAAAAGGCAAGTCCTCGCTCGCAGGTGGCAAAACGTGTCAACACGCTTTGGAGATGTGCGCGTTAAAATAGCCAGCATGAACGGCACCGTAACCAGCTACGCCCCTGAATACGAGGACTGCCGCCGCATTGCCGTTGAGCGCCGTGTACCATTGAAGGCAGTCATGCAGGAAGCCTTACAACAGTATCTGCAATCTTCCAAAGTAAAATAGCTTCTTCTGTAATCGGCCGCAGGCCGGGTTCGCGGCCAACGACCGAGGACGAACGACCAACGACGATTCTCTATGGCAAAGAAGTTCTACATCACGACTCCCATCTATTACGTCAACGCGCGGCCGCACATCGGACATGCGTACACGACTCTGGCCTGCGACACCATTGCCCGCCGTCAGCGCATGATGGGATTCGACACTTACTTCCTCACCGGCACCGACGAGCACGGCCAGAAAATTCAGCGTGCCGCCGAAGCCGCCGGCAGGACTCCGCAGCAACTCACCGACGAAGTTTCCGCCGAATTTCGCGCCCTTTGGGACCGGATGGGCATCACCTACGACGACTACATCCGCACTACGTCCGAGCGCCACAAGCGCGGCGTGCAGGAGTTGTGGCGGCGTATCCGCGACAATGGATACATCTACAAAGGCAGCTACACCGGCGAGTACTGCGTGTTCGACGAACTTTACGTGGACGCTGTTGGGCCCGGTGCGCCCTGTCCGGTCTGCGGGCGTCCGACAGAAACCGTTCAGGAAGAGAATTATTTTTTCAAACTCTCGGCATTTGCGGAACAGTTGCTGCAGCTCTACACCAGCCAGCCGGATTTCATTCGCCCCGAAACTCGTCGCAATGAAGTGATCGCCTTTGTCCGCTCCGGATTGCGTGACCTGTCCATCAGCCGGTCAACTTTTTCGTGGGGAATCCCAGTTCCCGACGATCCCAAGCACGTGATCTACGTCTGGCTCGACGCGCTGGCCAACTACATTACCGCCCTGGGCTACGGATCACCCGACGCCAGGAATTACGAAAAATTCTGGCCCGCCGACCTGCACATGATCGGCAAGGAGATCGTCCGCTTTCATTGCGTGTACTGGCCTGCGTTTCTGATGGCCGCCCGTCTGCCGCTGCCGAAATCGATCGTTGCCCACGGCTGGCTTTTATTCGAAGAGAACAAGATGTCGAAGTCGCGCGGGAACATCGTCCGCACGGAAACGATTCTCGACGTGCTTGGCGCCGACGCGCTGCGCTATTTCCTCCTGCGCGAAGTCGTCTTCGGCCAGGATGGGTCGTTCTCCTTCGACGCCCTGGTGCAACGCTATAACTCCGACCTCGCGAATGGCCTGGGCAATCTCGCCAGTCGCACTCTGGCAATGATCACCCGCTATTTCCGCGGCGAGGTGCCGTATCCATCTCAAAATGCGGCGCACAAGCCTGCCGACGATGCCATCTCGAAGCTTGCACAAAAAACTGTCGCCGACTACCACTCCTTGTTCGAGCAGTATCAATTCTCCCGTGCGCTGGAGACGGCATGGGCGCTCGTCGCTGCCGTCGACAAGTACATCGTCGAGAACGAGCCTTGGTCGCTGGCTGAGAAGCAGGACGAGAACAGCCGCGCGCGTCTGGCCACCGTTCTTTACACGTCGGCCGACGCTTTGCGGATTGTGACCGCGCTCGCGCATCCCGTGATTCCGGATGCCACGGCTAAAATCTGGTCGCAGCTCGGGCTCGGCGACATCGCAAAATTTCCTCTCTCGGATTTACGCTGGGGACAGCTTCATCTTGGAACCAAGCTTGGCAAAGTCGAGCCTGTGTTCCCCCGCGCCGACAAGAGCGCCATTGAAAGGATGCAGAAGATGGAGGACGATCAACGAACCCCGGCGGGAGCTACTGAAGCGCAGCCCGCGCCAGCACAGGCCGCGGCAGCTCAAGGAGCGTCCCAGGGTTCGGTGCCGCTGAACAGACCGGCGGAACCCGCGACGGTTCCTGCCGCGGCTAACGACGGCAAGATCACAATCGACGACTTCGCGAAAGTTGAGCTTCGCGTCGCCCAAGTTAAAACCGCCGAAAAAGTTAAGGGCGCGGACAAGCTACTGCGCCTCGAAGTGGATCTTGGAGATGAAGTCCGCCAGATCGTGGCTGGAATCGCTGAAGCCTATGCACCAGAAACACTTGTTGGACGCAAAGTTG
>JAOAPL010000164.1 GCA_025462925.1 Acidobacteriaceae bacterium | reverse complement strand
TTGAGCGTTGAGCGGATGCCATATCAGGGCCGCTACTTTTGTATAGGAGCTTGGGCCGCACTGGGCACGGAATGTTGCGAGTGCCCGGTTGCGCGGAGCCGCTCCACTTACGCGTCGAACAGGGTGGCCGGGAATCGACATGCGATTTGCGAATTTTTCGCGTAGCGTATCGCCCCGGAAACACTTTCTGGCGGGCCGGTTGCCCGGCCTTCACCATATAGTCGAACGGCCGCACCTGAATTCGACAAGTCGTCGAGGTTTTTATTTTAGCTGCCGAATCCGCCCTTGCAGGAATTGCCGCTCTGGTTCCTGTTGGGTCAGGGCCAGAGCTTTCTCATAAGAGGACCGGGCCTCCGCCGTCCTGCCGAGCCTGCGGTACATATCTGCACGAGCTGAATGCGCCAGATAATAATCTGCCAATTCGCCTTGTTCCAACACCGCGTCGATATGCGTCAGACCGGCCTCCGGACCATCGCGCATTGCAATTGCCACGGCACGATTTAGCTGTACAACTGGCGAAGGCTGAATTTGTACCAATCGGTCGTAAAGCGCAACAATCTGCCGCCAGTCGGTCACAGCGACCGATTCCGCCTCCGCGTGAACGGCTGCAATCGCAGCCTGCAGTGTGTAGGAGCCGAAGCGGCGGGACTTCAGGGCTTTCTCCAGCAATACCACTCCCTCCGCGATCTGCTCCCGGTTCCAGAGCGAGCGATCCTGGTTCTCCAGCAAAATCAGCTCTCCGGTTGGAGAGGTTCTCGCGGCGTGACGGGATTCGTGAAGCAACATCAGGGAAAGCAGCCCAATGACTTCCGGCTCTGGCTGGAGTTCGGTCAGCAACCGGCCCAATCGAATCGCCTCGCCGGTTAGCTCGGCCCGCGTTACTTCCGCTCCCGCCGCAGCAGAGTAGCCCTCGTTAAAGACGAGATAGACGATCTGCAGCACCGCGCCCAGTCGCTCCGGCAATTCCTGCGGCGTCGGCACCTCGTACGGAATCGGTGTCTCTCGAATCTTTGCCTTTGCGCGCACAATGCGCTGCGCCAGCGTACGCGGAGAGATGAGGAAGGCCTTTGCTATCTCCTCGGTGGTCAGCCCGCACACCTCACGCAAGGTGAGCGCAACGTGCGCTTCCGGCGCGAGAGATGGATGACAGCAGGTAAAAATCAGGCGCAGCCGATCATCCTCAAGGCTGTCCTCTTCATTGGACGTTTCCGCCGAACCCGATTGCGCTTCGAGATATCGCACGAGCTCGTCTTGAGACGCATCAAATCTTGCCCGTCGCCGCAGAGTATCAATGGCTTTGAATCGGGCCGTCGAAATTAACCATGGCCGCGGGTTGCCGGGTACTCCACTTCTCGGCCACACGCTCAGCGCAGCCGCAAAGGCTTCGTGCATTGCCTCCTCGGCAAGATCAAAATCACCGAGCAAGCGGATCAGAGTTGCCAGGATTCGTCCCGAATCCACGCGATAAAGGGAGTCGAGCAATTCGCGTATCTGCTCGGTGGAACGTTCGGACATGGCGACGACCTTAGCAAACCAGCTACCCCGAATCAATTTGGCAAAGGGCGGATCGATGCAAAGTGCCCAGGTCGTGACTCTGAAATCTGGACAACAGAACGCTTCCTCGGTTGACTCAAAATCGCCAATGCACTCATTGAGCTTCGTACAAGCTCAACACTACCGCGTTGCTCTCGAGTCACGGATTACTCGGAAGTAATGCAGATGTTGCAGACGGTGGCATTCGCAAGGTACGCGCTCGGACGAGATTCGCCCAACAATCCGTCCCTGGCCACTCCCTCCGCTACGACCTAAGCGCGCCGCCTCCGGCGTCACAGGTCTTCGCTACGGGGGTGGCCAGCTCAAGACAAACCATGCTCTAATGTCGAAAACGTCGGCGGGCGAACCTCAGCTCGAAGCTATTCCACTTAACATATAGGTAAGACATGAATTTTCTCCTTTTTCTTGCCCCATTTTCCTGGGGCACCTAGAAGCGAGAGGCCGCTGCTCCCGAGGCGAGCGGGTGCTTATGGGAGGGACCTGTGCTCTTCGGGAGGAACCGGGAAAGCAGAAGCCGTGAAGCAGCCGGGCGCAGGAATTTGGCCCGAGCCGTGCCCGGGAAAATCGGCGTAAGAAAATGGAGAGTCTGCCGAACATGCGAATCGGAATGAGGACCGGAGGCGACGACGATACGAACGTGCGGACTTTTGGTGAGTGGCTTAACCTATGACCTATTCTAGGTAAGCCTTGATGATCGGTCTGTACAGTTCTGCCAGAGCAGGGTTCGCTCCGGTTTCGCCTCTTTGATACCAGCGAATAGCGCCGTACACGCGAGAGGAGTCTGTCTGCCATCCGCTCGCAATCCCCTGATCGATTCGAGATTTCATGAGGCCCACAGGCACACGACTTCGGCGAGGGAATTGTTTACGCTCCAGGGGGATTCACGTCTTCTCTTCCTTTGGTACCAAATTGTGCCACCGACCAGACTTCCGCCGATCAGGGAGGCGAGTAGCCAATTCCTATTCATGGTATCAATCTCAGCAGCTTGTTACTGCGATACGGCCAGCGGTCCGCGACTTCGGCTTTCGTCGAATGACGATATCCACGTCACGGTCCAGCGCTGTGACAAAATTCATTAGCCGCTCGACCGAAAAACCATCTAGCTGGTAATTGGACAAAGCGGACACCTTTGGTTGATTGACGTTCAGGCGCCGCGCCGCCGCCGTTTGAGATAGCTTCCGCCCCTGAATTATCTGATTGATTGCAACTGCCAGGCGAACCTTGGTCTGTTTTTCTTCTGCGTTGGTAACACCGAGGTCGGCGAAGACATTGCCGGAACTTGGAACGACGCCTAGCTTATTTGTTTTCTTTGCCATATCGTACCTCATAGTCCGCTCTGGCTTCGTTGAGCCGTCTACCGATCAGCTCCACATCTTTCCGTGCCGTCTTTATCCCGCTCGGCGACTTCTTTTGGAACGCGTGAAGCACGTAGACCGCACTCTCAAATTTGACCGTGTAAACGGCTCGATAGGTATCCGCGCGATGGTCCTCTACCACTTCGAAGACCCCTGGTCCCTCCCCGCGCCAAGGTTGGGCCCTTGGGTGTTTTCCGCCAAACTGTGCAACGCTGAGAGCGGTTCCAATTTCATCGATAACCGCCTCGGGGAAAGCCAACAAGTCATCCTTGCTCGATCCGGTCCAGAACAGTGGCTTCTCGCCGGGCACCCTCTTGGGTCTTGTCATGGGAATTATCCCAGTTCTAGGATATCGCGTCAAGCGGCGAATTCCTTAAATATCGTCGTAGATAAACACTTCCGCAATCGGCTTCCCAAAGGGGCGGGCAATTTTGAATGCCAGCCGCAGGTTGGGATGCAATCGGCCCCTCTCGATTGCATTGACGGTCTGGCGCGTCACGCCCACCTGGACGGCCAGCTTTGCCTGGGACCATTCCCGCTCCGCGCGTAGGACGCAGGCGAGTTTTGAATAGAGGCATGAGATCCCCCGACAGACCCGTGCGGAAATGGAATGACCCCTTGAATTGGCACAGTCGCGATGGGCACACTCTCCGGGAGAGGAAACAGCAGTGGAGAGAAGAAAGCGATATTCCCGGAAGTTTCAGCGCATGGCCGTAGAGCGGATGAAGAGCTGTGAAAGCGTCGATGAGTTGGCCAAAGAGCTCGGGGTGACCCGACGATGCCTCTACAAGTGGCGCACTAAACTCGAGGCGGTTGAACCTGGCGAAGAAGCGGCGCGCCCGAGTACTCATGCATCAGCCCAGCGAAAAAGAAATCCTTCAGTTAAAGCGCTTGCTCGCCGAGAGGGCGATGGAGGTGGATTTTTTGAAGGGTGCCTTGCAAAAAGTAGAGGCTCGACGCCAGCGCACCAGCGGCTCTGGCGGGAAGACATCTACGAACGCATCCAAGAACTGATGCCATTGCAAGGCAGACTGAGTATCGAGCATATGTGTCAGTTGGTAGCGGTAAGTCGCAGAGGTTTCTACCGGTCGTTGCGACAACGGGAACCGGCAGAGGAAGAGACGGAAGTGCGGTCATTGATTCAACAGATCGCTCTGGAACATCGTCGTCGCTACGGCTATCGGCGGATCACCGCAGAACTGCACCGTCGAGGCGTGCCGGTGAACCGCAAAAAGGTGGCACGGATGATGCGTGACGATAATTTGCTGGCCCTTCAACCGAAACGGTTCGTGGTCACGACGAATTCGAAACATAAGTGCGAGGTGCACCTCAACTTAGCAAGGCGCATGAAGCTGACGGGTATCAACCAGCTCTGGGTGGCAGACCTCACCTACGTTCGCTTGAAAGGGGAGTTTGTCTACCTGGCGGTAATCCTCGATGGCTTTTCTCGCAAGGTTGTAGGGTGGGCAGTGGATCGAACGATGATGAGTAGCCACCTCACGGTGGCTGCGCTGGAGCGTGCTATCGCAGATCGACAGCCGCAAGTGGGTTTGGTACACCATTCCGATCGAGGGCTCCAATATGCGAGCCCGGAATATGTAGCGGCATTGGACAGGCACGGCATGATTGCGAGCATGAGTCGACCGGCCAATCCGTATGACAGCGCGAGTTGTGAGAGCTTCATGAAAACGCTGAAGCAGGAGGAAATCTACGCCAACAAGTACGATGACCTGGATCATTTGCGGGTGAACGTCGAAGAGTTCATCGAGCAGTATTACAATCGGCTGCGTTTGCACTCGGCACTGGGCTATCGATCGCCGGAAGAATTCGAGCGACACACTGAGGTTGCGAATTCGGTCGACTCGCGAAGCGCAACGATAGAGTTTTTTGAGAACAACGGTGAGAACAGGCAGGGGGATTCGGCAGCATCTCTGGGGAAGGGGGCGACGTCGCCCCCTTCCCCAGACCCCTTAGCCTACTAGGAGATCAAGAACACTTTTAGAAAGCGGAAAGTGTACCCAAAGTTTTTGTGACAGTTGAGGGGGTCACCTCAAAATTTGGGGCCAACTTGGGGCCAAAACTAGGGCCTTTTAGGCCCCAATCTGGGGTTCTCGGGTGGCAAAGGCAACAGACTCAACAGGACTTTTGGTAGGGGCGGTGGGGATCGAACCCACGACCTTCGGCTTAAAAGGCCGCTGCTCTACCACTGAGCTACGCCCCTGGTTACTACAACATCTTACATTGAAAGAGTTTAGTGCGCACATGGCGCCGCGGGTAAATCCTGATGAAAAATGCGGCCGTCATTCATTGCTCTGTTGCTGGGTAGGGCAGCGCTCTCTCTGTGACCAACTGAAAGGCGTAAACCTTCATCGCTGAACATGCGCATTGCTAAACTGCGCCGGTAAAGCTGATGCGTCGGCCTTTCTTGTTTTAGGTCTGAATTTCCAATTAATCGACAGTGTGTCTGCTGTTCGACGGACGTGGGTCCGATTCTAATGGACACTTCGAGCCCCTTTGCGCGTGTATGCTCTTCGTTACCAACATCTTGCAATTACTTAGTGTTTTCCGAAAAAGGCACGGCGCGTGCTTCCCCATCAAGCGAGTGACGTTTCAGAAGAACGCCAACTGGCATGAATCCAGTGCGGAGCGGCAATGATTCAACTCAAGGTTAACGGAGGCGGGCAATCGTTCGACGGTGATCCCGAGATGCCGCTGCTGTGGTATCTGCGCGACGTTTTAGGGCTGACCGGGTCGAAATTCGGGTGCGGGATTGGGCTTTGCGGCGCATGTACCGTCCACGTGAACGGGCAAGCCACGCGATCGTGCGTCACGGTAATGCGCGACGCGTCCGAAAAGGAAGTCATCACGATCGAAGGGCTCGAGAAGAACGGATTGCATCCGGTGCAAAAAGCATGGATGCAAATGAACGTGCCGCAATGCGGCTATTGCCAAGCGGGCCAGATCATGCAGGCGGCGGCTCTATTGAAAAACAAAACTAGGCCGACCGATGACGAAATTCATGACGCGATGTCTGGAAACATCTGCCGTTGCGGAACGTACCAGCGAATTCGTGGAGCGATTAAGGCCGCGGCGCGGGAAATGGCATGAGCACTATTGAGAATGTCAGCCGGCGCCGATTTCTGACGGGAGGCATCATCGCCGCAGGAGCGCTTGTGTTGGGTGTGCATTACTATCCCAAACTTTCGTCTGACAAACTTCCACACGATACCAACGCGGATCACGCCAAATTACATCCCAGCGTTTACCTCGGAATCGATCCAGATGGCACGGTGTGGATCGTTGCCGCTCGCTCAGAGATGGGCACGACTAGCCGCACTACGCTTCCGCTCGTGGTGGCCGATGAACTGGATGCGGACTGGAAGCAAGTGAAAATCGAGCAGGCGATCGGCGACAAACGCTATGGTGACCAGAATACGGACGGATCGCACTCAGTTCGCTCTTACTACGACGCGATGCGGGAAGCGGGGGCGACGGCGCGATTCATGCTGATTCAAGCTGCTGCGAAGCAGTGGGGTGTTCCAGCGACGGAGTGCGAAACCGACTTGCACGTGGTTGTTCACCGCTCGACAAATCGTCGAGCAGGTTACGGTGAACTAGCGACTGCTGCGGCCAAATTGCCTATTCCAAAGACAGAAGAACTTAAGTTCAAACCGAAAAGTGCCTGGCGGTATGTAGGAAAAGGGGAAGTGAGCTACGACCTCGAAGCACTCGTGACTGGGAAAGCCCTCTATGGCATGGATGCTCGCGTGGACGGCATGGTGTACGCGTCGGTGGAGCGCCCGCCCGTTCTCGGCGGCAAAGTGAAATCGTACGACGACAAGGAAGCCTTAAAGGTCGCAGGTGTGCGTCAGACCATTCCGATTGATCCATTCCAGCCGCCACCCGCGTTTCAGCCCCTCGGCGGCATCGCGGTAATTGCGGATAACACATGGGCGGCGTTTCAGGGCCGCAAGAAGCTGAACATCTCCTGGGACAACGGACCGAACGAAGCTTACAACTCTGCTGCATACAAGGACGAGCTGCGAGAGACCACTCACAAGCCATGCAAGGTAGTGCGCAGT
>JAOAPL010000158.1 GCA_025462925.1 Acidobacteriaceae bacterium | reverse complement strand
ATTTGTTCAGGGCCTTCTTGATCTCTTCCATGCGTTTCTGTAATTCGCGTTCGTAGCCTTCATTGGTGGGATGGTAGTAGCTGCGGTCTTTGAGGTTGTCGGGCAGGCATTGCATGTCGGCGACTTTCGATTCCAGATCGTGCGCGTACTGGTAGCCCTTACCGTATCCAATGGCTTTCATCAGTCCGGTGGGCGCGTTTCGCAGATGCAGCGGAACGGGATCGGCGGATGTGGTGGCAACATCCTGTTGCGCTTCGCCATATGCAGTGTAGACGGCATTAGATTTCGGAGCCAATGCGAGATAGACCACCGCCTGCGCTAAAGCCAAGTCGCCCTCCGGATGTCCGAGGAAATCGAATGCATCCCGCGCGGCCAGCGTGACCGCGAGTGCCTGCGGCGAGGCGAGTCCGATGTCCTCCACCGCCATGCGCATGATTCGCCGGGCCAGATACATGGGATCTTCACCGGCTTCGAGCATCCGCACCAGCCAGTAGAGCGAAGCGTCGGGATCGCTGTTCCGCACCGACTTGTGCAGCGCGGAGATGAGGTTGTAATGCTCCTCACCTGCTTTGTCATAGCGGAGCAACTTGCGCTGCATTGCATCAGCAACAATTTCCGAAGTGATTTCCGTCTGCTTTTTCTCTGCGGCAGTCGCCGCAGCGATTTCCAGCACGTTGTAGGCAGAGCGGGCATCGCCGTCCGAGTATTGTGCGATCGTCTGCAAGACGTTTTCCGGTGCGGTGATGTGCAGGTTGCCGAGCCCGCGTTCGTTGTCCGCGAGCGCCCGTTGCAGCAAAGAAACAATCTGATCTTCAGTAAGCGGATTGAGAACGTAAACGCGGCAGCGCGAGAGCAGCGCCGAGATGACTTCGAAGGACGGGTTCTCCGTGGTTGCGCCGATCAGCCGGATGCTGCCGTTTTCAACGTAGGGAAGGAACGCATCTTGCTGCGCCTTATTGAAGCGGTGAATCTCATCGATGAAGATGATGGTGCGTGTTCCCAACTCGCGCGCCTTCTGTGCATCCGCCATGACCTGCTTGATCTCTTTTATGCCGGCGAGCACGGCGGAGAACTCAATGAAATCCGCCTTGGTCACGCGCGCGATGATCTTCGCGAGAGTGGTTTTGCCGACTCCCGGCGGCCCCCAGAAGAGAATGGAACCGGGATCATCGCGCTCGATCTGCAACCGCAGCGGCTTGCCGGGAGCGAGGATGTGTTCCTGTCCGACGAATTCATCGAGCGACGCCGGACGCATCCGGTCCGCGAGGGGACGCGTTCGGTCGCGCATCGCAGCGCGCGAGTCCGGAAGCGGCGCGAACAGACTCATGCAGAAGCTCCCGCCTGTCGCCGTTGTCTCGCCGCTTCATAGAGCAGGATGGAAGCCGCAACTCCGGCGTTCAGAGATTCCAATTTGTCAGAATGGGGAATGGTCACGAGTTCATCCATCTGCGCCAAGATGCTCTGTGGCAACCCCGAACCCTCGCTGCCGATGAACAAAGCAACCGGTCCCGAAAGCCAGGCCTCATTCAGCGGTGTTCCTTTGTGTGAAGACGTGCCTACCAATCGAAATCCATTCTTGCGCAACTCCGCAACCGCATCACTCAATTTGGATGCTACCGAGGGCAGGCGGAATAAGGATCCCGCTGACGCTCGAATCGCCTTGGCGTTGAAGCGGCTAACGGTCTGCTCGCCAAGAATGATGCCGCTGGCTCCAAACGCTTCCGCCGAACGGACAATCGTTCCTAAATTCCCGGGGTCCTGAATGCCCGCAGCAACTACGACCAGGGAGCCCGGCGCGGTCAGCTCTGAAATCCTGAACTCACGCGGAAAGACCAGCGCAGCCACCCCCTGCGGAGACTCGGTATCCACTGCGCTCTTGAATACATCATCGGGAACAACCAAAGTTTCCACGTCCGCCGGAAGTTGGGCCAGCAACTTCTCGACGGTTTTGGAAGCAGCTCCCGATTCGCTGAACACTACAGCCTGAAATCTCAGCTTGCTGCGGATGGCTTCTTCAACAATCTTGACGCTTTCAATGGCGCAGCAGCCATCCTCGGTCAGCTCGCCATGAGAGAAGGCGCGGCGCAGGGATTTGATGGTCGGGTTCTGGCGGCTCTGCACTGGGCGCATGCGTATCGTGATTGGCGAAGGCTTGCTCAAAGCGTCACTTTCAATATGCTTCTTCATCCTACATACTACTGAAGTTTACTGGTACCATCTTTAGCAGTAACATGCCTGCGCAGGGATGTGATTGCGCGCAGTGCCGCGCTGTGTTACGTTTCGCACGCTCCAGTCATTTAGCTGATAAATTGACCACTATTAAAGAGGACGCGATTGTCTGCTGAAATCCTGAAGGTGAATAGCTCCACGCCGGAGTCCGATCTCATCAACTACGTGGCCGACCGCATCAAGTCCGGTCAGGTCGTCGGCATGCCGACAGACACATTTTACGGGCTGGCGGTTGACCCGCTGAATCTGCGTGCGGTGGACCGCATTTACGAGATCAAATCCCGATCGCGACACAAGGCGCTTTCGCTGATCGTGGAAAGCGTGGATCAGATCGAGGATCTCGCGCAGCCATTGCAGGGCGACTTCTATGCTCTGGCGCGACGATTCTGGCCGGGGCCGCTCACCCTTATTGTGAAAGCCTCTTCGCGACTTCCACTGAAAGTCACGGCGAACACCGGCAACGTGGCCGTGCGGGTGCCGTCGGCGGAGATCCCGGTCGCTCTTGTCCGTGCCACAGGTTTTCCCATCACGGCGACCTCCGCCAACCTCAGCGGAGCCAGCGAATGCACCACTGCGGAGAGCGTGCAGGCGCAACTGGGCAATCGGATTCCGCTCATCGTGGATGGCGGGACCTCGCCGCGCGTCGTCGCTTCGACCATCGTCGATCTCACTGACGAAGAAAACGGTTGGCGCATCATCCGCGAAGGCGCAATATCAGCGGACGAGATCATGGAAGTGCTTGGCTGATATCGATGCCGTTGTCCCGCAGCGCAAAAAACAGATTTTTATTTCTAGTGGTAGTCGCCGCGGTCGCGATCTACATCGGCGTAAATTATTTCCGCATCGCGCGGCAATCCACTCTGGATGAGACGCGTCCCGCTGACGTGATCATCATCTTCGGCGCGGCCGAATATTCGGGAAAGCCTTCGCCTATCTATCGCGCGCGCCTTGACCACGGGCTGGAGCTCTACAAGATGGGGCTCGCGCCCTTCATCATCACCACCGGTGGCAACGGTGACGACCCAACATTTTCCGAGGGCGGCGTGGGACGCGAATACCTGATCGCCGCCGGCGTGCCGGAAAGTAAGATCATCGCCGAGACGCAGGGAGAGGACACCAACGAATCCGCGCAGCGAGTGGCCGCCATTATCCGCGCCAACAGGATGACGACCTCTCTGGTAGTGAGCGACGGTTATCATATTTATCGCATCAAGCGCATGATGGCCGACAACGGCGTGGTTGCATACGGCTCGCCGCGGCCGGGGACGAAGAACTTGCCATCGCGACAACGCGCGACACTTTTTCTGCGTGAAGTCCTCAGCCTGACGCTCTGGCGATTACATCTCACCTAACGCTTCGCTGTCCGTTTCTCCGGGGTCAGAACGAAACTGAATGAGATGGAATTCGATCCGTTGTAATCCACGTTCTTCTCCTGTTTTCCGAATCCCAGGCGCTCCGCCGTAAGCTTGCAGCCGTTGCAGGCGACATCGGTAACGAGCTCGTACGCGCCTTCGCGCTTTGAAGTGGTCGTCGCCAATATTTTGCCGGTGGCATCAGTAAGCGTGATGGTCGCGCGGGTTAACGCCCATCCGTCGGGAGAGGTAACAATGCCCACGATCTTTCCTTTTGGACGCAGCCCATCGGGGGCAGCGCCGCGACCCATGTATCCGGGGCCGCGCAATGGGCGTCCGCCGAGCTGTCCGGTTACTTTGCCATGCTCCAGCGAGAGCACCCCGTTGACGAGGACGTACTCGATGCCGGTGGAGGTGCGGTTCGGATTTTCAAAGGAAGCTACGTCGAGGACCGTGTCGGGATTGAAGATGGTGATGTCGGCGTAGTAGTCGGGGCGAATCATGCCGCGCTTCTCCAGCTTCACGCGCTGAGCGGGCAGGGAAGTCATCTTGCGAATGGCGTTTTCGAGCGTCAGCACTTTTTCTTCGCGGACGTACTTGCCTAGTATCCGCGGAAACGAACCATAGGCGCGCGGATGCGACTTGCTCTCACCCAGCGGCCCTACCGGATTCACCTCGCCGTAGTCGGTGCCCACGCTTACCCAGGGTTGCTGCATCGCCAGGCGCACGTCCTGCTCATTCATGCTGAAGTACACCGCGCCGGTGTTGTTGTGGTCGGCGACAACAAAATCCATCAGCGCGTCGAATGGATCTTTCTTTTGCAGGCGCGCGATTTCGGCGATGGTCTTGCCTTCATATTGCTTGAGTTCGGGATTGAGGACGGAGACGACCATCACGCCTTCCGGTCCGCCTACGCCGCGCCACATATTCTCGAATTTGTTCGGATCGTTGCCTCCGAGCTCCAAACGAATCGCGTCGCGTTCCGCCGGGTTTTTCAGCCGGGACATGAAGGCTTCCGTGCCGCCAGCGTGGAATTTCGGCGGGATGGACGCGCCCAGCGAAGTCGCCGATGCGACGTAGGGATACTGGTCCGCAGTGATGTCCAGCCCTTGCGCGCGCGCCTGCTCGATCTTGGCGATCACGTCACGCATCTTGCCCCAGTTCTCGCGGCCAGAGGCTTTCAGGTGGAAGATCTCCACCGGGATGTTGGCTTCGCGGGCGATCTGAAACGCTTCGTCCAGGGCTTCTGTTTCGTGGTCGCCCTCATTGCGGATGTGCGACGCATAGATGCCGCCGTACTGCGAGGCGATCTTTGCCAGCGCGATCAGCTCGTCCGTCTTCGCGTAAAACGCCGGCGCGTAGATCAGGGAAGTGGATACGCCCATCGCGCCTTCCTGCATGGCGTCTTCCGCCATCTCCTGCATCGTCTTCAGTTCGTCCGCCGTGGGAGCGCGGTCGTCATCGCCCACAACGAATCGCCTCAACTGCGTCGCACCCACATACGTCCCAATATTGATGCCGCTGCCTTGCTTCTCCAGACGGCGAAAATATTCGTCCAGCGAATGCCAGTCGATGGTGACGTGAAAATGCTGAGTCCAATCCTTAGCGTTTTCAATGAGGCGCGCGTTCTGCGGCGAAATCGATTCGCCCTCTCCGGTGATCTCCGTGGTGATGCCCTGCGTCAGCTTGCTCACCGCCTGCTTGTCCACCAGCAGGTTCTGCTCGGATTGGCCGAGCATGTCAATGAATCCCGGCGCAACGATCAAACCTTTCGCGTCGATAGTCCGCTTGGCAGTGACTGCCGGAGCCGCATGTCCGATGAAGGCGATGTGGTCGCCGACGATGCCGATGTCGGCGGATGTCCAGGGATTGCCGCTGCCGTCTACGACTTTGCCATTGCGGATGAGGACGTCATAGGTGGGCGGCGCCTGTGCGAATGCGGTTGCGGATGCTACTAGGAAGAGCAGAATGAGGCGGAGTTTCATGGTGAGGTGTTATAGCATAGTTGGCCTTTTAATCAGCCATCCATCCTCGCCAAGACCGGCCCCAGTACAAATGCGGTGAAGAACCCCACTGCATAGATTGCGGCCGACACCCACAACAGAACTCTGCTGAATCGGCTCGCCGTTTCACATGCGGAGGGATCGTCGGCTGCGCACTCTTTTGCCAGTCGCGGCCCGACTACATACATGTTGATGAAACTCGCTGCGATCATCACGCCTGAGACGCCGAAGATCAGGAATTTGTGATGCGACAACGTTACCAGCCACGGCATCGCAGACAGAAAGGAAGCCACTGTCGCACCCAATCCTAATAGCACCAGCAATGATGGAAGCGCGCAGCAAAGCAACGTGCTCACTGAGGTGAATAGAGAGAAGTAGCTGAACAATGCCGGCCTGATTCCTACGTTTTCATGATTATTCATCGTCATCCTTTTGCCGGCTCGATCGTGGTCAAGCGAATCGTCTCAGGTAGTTTGCCTTTGGGTACTTCCGGAATCACTCCGTTCACCACCACTGGTTTTCCAACCATGCTCCGGGCTCGTTCTATGAAAGCCGCATCTCCTGTCACGGCAAAGCTTTCATCAGTGCCCGCTACTTTGAGTCTGACTCCGGCCGCATCAGAGACAAACACTCCGCTTATCTCCAGCTTCGACTGTTTTGTTGTGAACCCGTTTTTTGAAATGGCATCCAGCAGTTGCTTCGTCCGCACCGTGTTTCCTGGCTTGAGGGTGACAGTCGCCAGCCCCTTACTCAGGCTGACATCGACCGATTCAACGCCGTTCACACTTTTCATGGCCACGCGCACGGCGTGGGCGCAGACTTCTCAATCCATTCCAAAGACTGTCAGTTCCGCATGACGGACTTCCGCCTGCGCCAAGGTCGCCGATAGCAGCAGCAAAAATAATGCGCACGATATTCTCTTCATAATTCTCCTTTAGTGACTGTCCTGATGTTCATGTTGAAATAGGAAATAGCTGACGTTCACTACAAAGCGCACGCGCTCTTTGGGCAATAGCGGCCCAACGTTGCGATAGACAGGCAATTGCACACCGAATTCCACGGCGTAGTTCCTTTTTATCCCCAGCGCGGACGGTCCGATAAACACCTGATGCGCTGCGCTTCCGGCAATCGACAGACCGCTTGCCTGCACTTGCCCTGACCTTTCTCCCGTTAGCTCGCCGAACAAACGCCAGTCCCAGAATTGCGGTTCCTTTCTCCAGGATGGCGGGCGATATCCATAGACCAGGCTGTAAGAAAAGACGTCCGGACGGCGATCACCTGCGCGTTCCAGAAACCGGGTGTATGCGCCTCCAAGCCAAACGTAGTTACTCCGCGATGCGATCCCCGTGACTACTCCGCCGTTGAATCCTGGCGCGCGTGCAAGTCCGCCGATCAATCCCGATCCCGTCTGCGGCCCTGGTACGACCAATCCGCCGAACGCAGTGCTCTCGAATCGCGTGCCCACTTTCGACGCATTGTGATGAAACCGCCACGCCACGTTGCTTTCAAAATCGTCGCCCGATTGAAGGCGCGTAGGCGGAAGCGAAGCGTTGCTCAGCAGTACCGGCGCTGAGACGGACAGCATGAAATGGGGCGTGAATCCGTAGCCGACAATTCCTCTGCCCGTTACTTGATTTCCGGCGGCACTGTTTCGCCCCGCAAGAGTGAAGTCAAAACTCCATTCGCCTTGCGAGTTCACAGGCGTAGCAAAGCCGAAGACCGGGCCATGACCGGAACCCAAGGCAGCAGTGGATAACACCAATAGCGATAGAAATAGAAATACGATCTGTTTCATTTTTCCCTCTGGCGAACTGTTTAGACACAGCAATGCCCGCACGCCTGATCAGGCGCGAAAAGGGAAGGGAATCAGATTCTTAGTATTTGGTTGAAGCCGGGAGGTGATTCGGGAGGAGAGTACTCATGAACCATGGAAGCAAGCAGCGAACCCACTTGCTCGTGATCGCTCGCGCCAGTCGGCAAACTCGCGCGAGAAAAAAGCTCTATCGAAAATGTGATGGTGGTTGGTTGAACAGCCGCAACATCGGTTCGGA
>JAOAPL010000362.1 GCA_025462925.1 Acidobacteriaceae bacterium | reverse complement strand
CCCATTTCTCACCAGCAAACGGTCGTTTCGGCAAGCAAGATGCCCCATTTGTTGTGGGAAATTCAGGCACTTGCCTATAACTTGAGGCTGGCGTTTCAGATATTTCTAAAGAGTCGAAAGCGACAATTCAACTGCATTTATCAGCGGCACGGCAGATACGTTTTTTCAGGCGCTCTGATCGCCTGGTTACTTCGGCGGCCACTCATCCTTGAGTACAACGGGTCAGAAGTGTGGATCGCAGCGCACTGGGACTATAGTCGACTTAATCTGATGTTGCGCTGGTGTGAACAATCGTCGCTTCGTACTGCACACCTTATTGTCGTGGTATCTGAACCTCTCAAATTGGAACTTCTCGATCGCGGCATCGAGGAACAGAGAATTCTGGTCATCCCCAACGCTGTAGATCCAGACTACTTCAAGCCCGACTGCGGGGGGAGAGAGCGGCGTCGCCTGCTTGGTATACGAGACGACGAAATTCTCTGTGCCTTTGTAGGCACCTTTGGTTATTGGCACGGGGTAGGTGTACTGGCCGACGCAATCAATCAGTTGCAGGCGTACGGCAGCGCACATTCATTTAAGTTCCTGCTGCTTGGAACTGGAGTGCTATGGCAGGAAACTTATGACAAACTTCAAAACAACGTACAAGCCGGACATGTGATTATGCCAGGAAGAGTTCCGCACACAACTGTCCGCGAATATCTGGACGCGGCGGATATTCTCTTGTCTCCGCACGTCCCTACGCCGGATGGGCGACCGTTCATTGGTTCACCGACCAAAATCTTCGAGTATATGGCCATGGAAAAGGCAATCATCGCGAGCCGCTTGGATCAGATTGGTCACGTTCTGACCCATGGAAAAAGTGCCGTGCTTACCACTCCAGGAAGCTCTGAAGAGATTGTTGCAGCGATCCTCGAGCTTGCCGGCAATTCGGAGGCGCGGCGCAGCTTGGGTCGCGCCGCTCGTCAATCGGTTCTGATCCACCACACTTGGCAGAATAATGCGCGCAGGGTGCTGGAACATTTGCCAATGCTCGCAACCAAAAAACGATGAAAGACCTCGTGTTTTTCTGATTGTTCTCGGTTATAGGAGCGCGGCTTACAGTGAAACTGCGAATTCTTGAAGAGCCACTTGGAGCTTGCGTCCAACGAGACGACTAATTCCTTGCTTTTGCAAGTTGCTAGCGTGGCAGCCGGAGGCGAACCACTTGTTCGCGTCCTCTGAATAGTTCCTGATCACCACCATAAGCTGAGGTTTAATGAGAGGTTTAGAAAAGGTTGCGCCAGTCCGGTTCAAGATTCGTGGCTATATGCCCGAGCTGGACGGACTGCGTGGGCTAGCAATACTGTTTGTCCTGCTCTATCACACTGTGAAATTCATGGCCTTGCCGCCGGACATCCTTGAACTGGGGTGGATCGGCGTAGACCTTTTTTTTGTGTTGTCTGGATTCTTGATTACAGGCATTTTGCTCGATCAAAAGGGTAGTCCAAACTATTTCAAGAATTTTTATATCCGACGGGCTCTGCGAATATGGCCCGCATATTATCTAACCCTCGCGTTGGCATACTTCGCAGGCCAGCGTTTGCACTTCTCATTCGGAACCTACTCGGCAAGTTATTATGCGCTGTATCTACAAAATCTTGTGTATCGAGATAACTTCCCGCTAGCGTTTACCTGGTCCTTGGCCGTTGAAGAGCACTTTTACCTGCTCTGGCCATTCATGGTCTACAGATTCGGACGGCGCGAGTTGGTCAAAATTCTCATCGCCACAATTGCTCTAACGCCGCTCATTCGAGCTGTTGCAGGAATCTTTGGCGTGTCGGGATCTGGCGCGCTATATACGATGACCCCGTTTCGTCTGGATGGCCTCGCGATGGGTAGCCTTGCGGCTGTCTGGATCCGCTCGAAATCTTGTAATAAGACCGTCTGGAACCGCACGGCTGTCTTGGCGCTCTTCATTTCCACACCGGTGCTGATCCATGTGCTGCTCCCGCGTTCGAGGTTTGTCAGTTATACCCATCTGGCACTATCGTTATTCTTCAGCGGCGTGCTAGGCCTCGCGATTTCGTCCGATGGCAATGTTTTTGGTCGCGCTTTGGGATGGAAACCGCTGCGCTTCATCGGAAAAATAGCCTATGGCCTTTATCTATACAACGTGGCTTCCGTTGTCCTGGGTTACAAAGTATTTGCACGAATATCTTGGACAGAATCTCTAGATCCAAACTTGCGGGCTGTACTTTTAGTTATCGCTGAATTGGGAACAACGGTGCTATTTGCTTCGGCATCGTGGTATTTATTCGAGAAACCCATTTTGAAACTAAAAAATCGATTTGATTACAGTGAACCTGAAACTGTTCCCAAGCCCACACCTTTGGTGGAGCGGCCAGAGTTAGCTCAGATCCAAAACTGAAACAATTAACAACCAATGATTAAAGTCTTAGGTGCGGTTGGTATGAAAAGTGAGATCACGGAAATCTCGACTACAGCTACGGGCAAAACGCAATGCTGACCGACGATCTGAACGTGATTGCACAACCGGCTGGTTTGCAGGGACTGAAGAGGAAGCTCATTGCGTCGACCAAGAATGACTTCGTAGCAAAGGTCGGTGGGACGTATGCGATGCACCTCACTCGTACTGTGCTCTCCTTACTGTTTGCGGTTCTCGTCGCTCGGTTGCTAGGTCCCGAAGGACGCGGTCTGTTCGCGGCGGCAACAGTGATCGGGGCACTGGGTGTACAGTTTGGCAACCTTGGCTTACAAACCTCCAATATCCACTTCGCAGCCAAGAATAGAAAAGATTTACCAGCCTTGATTGGAAATACAGCACTGGTAAGCTTCGGCGCGGGCCTGGCGATTTTAGCCTTTCTTGCAGGAGCGCAAGCGCTTCGCCCTGGGTGGTTAGGCTTGAGCGGCATGCTTGCAGCAATGTCCTATGTATGGGTGCCGTTTGGAATTCTTTACCTGTTGCTGCAAAGCCTACTCCTCGGCATACAGGATTTCCGCCATTACAACTATATTGAGCTCGTTAATCGCGCCCTGCCTCTTGCCGGAATCGGCGGCTTATACCTCGTCCATTCCGTCAGCGCTGGAACACTGTTTGCGGCTACTTTTGTGGCATTGATCGTTGCGTGCGTTTGGGCGTTGCTCGCACTTCGTGCCGATCGAAGCAACGGACCACCTCGAGTGGATCTGCATTTGCTTCGGGCCAACTCCGCGTACGGAATCAAGGCATATCTGACGAGCATCTTCTGTTTTCTGGTGCTGAGAATCGACCTGCTCATGGTGCAAAAGTTGCTGGGATCGGAGCAAGCTGGCTACTACTCTGTGTCAACCAGCATAGCTGATAATCTTGCGGCTATTGCCGTAGTGATCGGTTCGATCCTTCTACCGAAGCTGAGCGAAATGAGTGACATTCGCCAAAAGCTTACGTTGACGAAGAAGGCCGTACTGATTTCCGCAGCGATATTGGTCCCGCTTCTCACAATTGGCGGGCTATTTGCCCGTCCGGCTGTTCACATCCTGTTTGGATCGAGATTTGAGCCGGCAGTTGTAGCGCTTGTGCTGTTGTTACCAGGAATGTTCTTTGTTGGTCTGAATGGAGTCGCCGTGCAGTTTCTCAACAGCATCGGATATCCGGTATCGATTGTGATCGTTTGGGCTATTGCAACTTTCTTGAACATTGGCTTAAATCTGGTGGCCATTCCTCGCTACGGAATTGCCGGCGCTTCGGTCGTGTCGTCTGTCTGCTACTTCTTCGTTTTTGTTGCCAACTCATACATCATCCTTCGAAAGCACCAAAATGTAAGGGCCGCGACGGCCGACGTCTGAGTAATGAAGCTTACAAAGCTGGTTCGCTTTCTCCAACCGCGATTACAGTTCGGAGTTGCCGATCACCGGTTTGCTACCGGTAGCCACTAGGTACCACCCGAGAGCGGGGGCGAGCAATTCAAACGGCTTCGCCTGATATTTTCGGATTTGGATCCGCACCGGGTGAAAGAGCCTACGCAGGCTCGCCCCGGTGTAGAGATCGATGTGAACCTCGGAGGTGCTGTTCTCGACATAGAATTTCCACCGACGCCCGTACTGCAGCCATCGCCAAAGGGCGAAATAGGAGTAAAGCGCGTAAACGTGAATGTTGAATCGCCCGCCGGGACGGAGAACGCGGAGAATCTCGGCCACTATTTTTTTGGGCTCGTTTGAATGGTGGATGACGCCGTGCGAATAAACATAGTCAAAACTGTTGTCTTCGAAATCCATGCTGCGGATGTCTGCTTTGACCACCGTTGCCGTGCCGCCAACGCGTTTACGGGCAAGTTCGAGATGCGAGTCGGTGATGTCGACCCCAGTCGCTATCGCGCCGTGGTTGGCGAACTGTAGCAGGTCACAACCGGTGCCACAGCCCAATTCCAGTACCCTCTCTCCCGGATGCTCACGGAACTCAGCGACTCGATATAACCACGGGTACGTGGAATATCGATCTTCCTCACTGAGGTACAGAGGGGTTTCGTTCCAATGATCCTGGGCCAGAGAGACTGCAGATTTTTGCGGGGTCACAACTAAGCAGTATATTGTCACTTTGGTTGCGCGAGCAACTCTAAAGGGATGGGAAAGTATTTTTTTTGTAGGGCCTCGCTTGGCCATCAAAGCCAAGTTAAGCCCAACCGTTACGCCTAATCGCGACCTTTGGCAAGCGAAAGTATGAGAAATAACTTAATCCGTGCAGTTGGCGTTTTCCAGTACATTGACTTTTTACGTTGACCCACCAAAGCACTCAGTCTTGACGCGTACCTGACAATCCAGCAGACTCAAACCAAAAACTGCTGCAACTTTTCGTTGTTGCCGAATCCAGAGTACCTGCTTCATAATAGATATCCTCCCCCTCGAATAATCGAGGCCAATGATCTCTCGCACGAAACGGTATGTAGTCCTACTTCTCCTAGTGTTTCTGTTTGCGGGGATCGCCGCCGCGCAGAACGGTAGTGCTGTCCTCAGTTTTCCGGCTGACGGCGGTATCAATGTGCCCATTTTCCAGCAGTTTACCTGGGATGCAGTACCAGGTACAGACGTCTATTACCTGACGGTTGGAAGTGCGCCCGGCCTTCGCGATGTTTACGACAGTTTTGAAATTCCTGCAACTGTCACCAGCGTTAAAGTGTGGGGCTTGCAACCACTGAACTCGTACTACGCTCGTCTTTATACGGAGCAGAGTGGCGTCTGGACAAGTCACGACAGTTCCTTTCAGACCGCACCGCCTGATCCCTTGAGCGGAACCGCGGCCGATCTCTACAGTAGCGTCGCCAATCTCGTGGCCACCGTGCGCGGCATGACAGTAGGCCGTACCAACGTGCCCGCGCCCAACACGCTGCTGGCGAACGAAGTGCAACAGCGCGGTTTATCGAACACTGCTGATTGCGTTGACTACGCAAACGTGCTGCTTGATCTTGCCTACGATTCTCATATCCTCGCACGCCGCCGGAACGTCAGCCTTACGGGCAATACCTTCGAAGGGCACACGACAGTCGAATACTATGATCCGTTCCTGCAAAAGTGGTCAGTAGCCGATGCAACCTTCGGCCTGATGTACTTCGACGATACCGCAGGTGTGGGCCAAGGCGTCGAAGAGATCAGCGCGTTAGTTACAGCGCAACAGTTCGCATCCGTTAAGCCAAAGTACGTGACAGCCAGTGGCGATTATTGGATGCAGAACTACTACATGGATCCCCTTACGCTCTACTTGAATCCATGGGTTCTGGGCTCATCCGTCCCGAGCAGCG
>JAOAPL010000341.1 GCA_025462925.1 Acidobacteriaceae bacterium | reverse complement strand
CGCGAGCCGTAGAAATCGCAAAAGCTTCGGCGACGGTGAAGAATCAGGAATTGCATCTCGCGCCGGAGAAGCCCGCGGTTGCGGATTGGACAACGCCGCACAAGATCGATCCGTTCACCACGTCGCTGGAACAGAACCTCGATCTGCTGATGAAAGTGGACGAAGAACTTCGCCGCGTGGAAGGCATCACGCTCGCCGAAGCGAACGTGAACTTCCGACGATACGAACAGTGGTTCTATTCCACGGAAGGTTCAGACATCCATCAGACGCGCTTCGTCACTGGCGCAGGATTCGATGTCTATTCGTTCGCCGGCACTGAGATCCAAAAGCGTTCGTATCCGAATTCATTCGGCGGACAGTACCAGAACAAAGGCTACGAGTTGGTCGACGAACTCGATCTTCCCGGAAACGCGCGCCGCATCGCCGAGCAAGCGGTTGCGCTGCATAAGGCCGATCAGTGTCCGCAAGGAAATTTCAACATCGTTCTGGATTCGTCGCAGCTCGGCTTACAGATTCACGAATCGATCGGCCATCCGATTGAACTCGACCGCGTCCTCGGATATGAAGCCAACTTCGCCGGCACTTCATTTCTCACCACGGACAAACTTCGCAAACTGAAATACGGAAGCGACAATGTGAATGTTGTCGCCGACGCGACCCAACATCACGGCCCTGGACTTGGAACCTTCGCCTTTGACGACGAAGGTGTTCCCGCGCAATGCACGCCGATCATCACCAACGGCGAGTTCACTGGATATCTCACATCGCGCGAAACCGCACACGCGATCGGCGACAACCGCTCGAACGGCACAATGCGAGCAGAAGGTTGGAATCGAATCCCGATCATCCGTATGACCAACATCTCCATTACTCCCGGAGAAAAGCCGCTGACCTTCGACCAACTCATCTCGGGCACTGATGACGGAATCTTCATGCAGACCAATCGATCGTGGTCAATCGATGACAAGCGCTACAACTTCCAGTTCGGCTGCGAGATCGCTTGGGAGATCAAAGGCGGCAAACTCGGCCGAATGCTGAAGAACCCATCGTATTCAGGCATCACCACCGAGTTCTGGAATTCGATGGACGCGATCTGTTCCCGCGATCAATGGACACTTTGGGGAACTCCGAACTGCGGCAAAGCCCAACCGATGCAGACGATGGGGACCGGACACGGCGCGTCGCCTGCGAGGTTTAGGAATATCAAAGTCGGGAGCGCATTCCGTGGCAACTAATCTCACAGAGGAAGCAAAACGCGGAGAAAGACAGCCGATGTTCGACCAGAACAGAGCCCAAGAAATTCTGAAGCGACTACAACGATTTTCCTCTTCCGACGAAATCGAGTTACTGATTTCCGGTGGACGCTTCGCCCTCACGCGCTTCGCCAACAACACCATCCACCAGAACGTCGCGGAAGAGAACATGGTGATCTCTGTTCGTACGGTGATTGATGGCAAGACTGCGCGTTCCACTACCAACAAGACTGATGACGACAGTCTTCGCCGCGCGGTTCAAGCGGCTGAGCAATTGACCAGAGTGCAGGAGCGCGATCCCGACTTGCTGCCGATGGCAAAACCGGGCGAGCTTCCGCCATCGCCCGCAAATCCGCCCAGTCGACACTTCGACTCCAGCGCAAAGATCACGCCCGAAGACCGCGCTGCTGGTGTCGGCAAAATTGTGGATATCGCGAAGAGAAACAAGTTGGTCACCGCCGGAATATTCTCCACCGGCGACGGTTTCGAAGCGATCGTCAATTCGTCCGGAGTAAACCAGTTTCATCGGCAGACATCCGCGGAGATATCGATCACCATGCTCGCGGATGATTCTTCCGGATGGCAGAAGGCCAACTCGCCCGATGTCAGCAAGCTAAATCCTGAGCAACTTGCTGAGACCGCAGCGCGCAAGACTCGCGAGTCAACGAAGCCGCAGGAGCTTGCGCCGGGAAAGTACACGGTGATCCTGGAGCCATCGGCCGCACTCGATCTGGTTGGATTCATGTTTTACGACTTCGGCGCGCAGTCGATGCTCGACGAACGCTCGTTCCTCAACAAGCGCATGCAGTCGCAACTCTTCGGTGCGAACATCACAATTCATGACGATGCGTATCATCCGTTACAATCGGGCGCGCAGTTCGATGGCGAAGGCGTTCCGCGACAGCGTGTCGCGTTGGTCGAAGCCGGGGTGCCGAAAAATCTTGTTTACTCGCGCGGAAACGCTGCGCGGATGAAAGCATCAGAAATGGCCGCGCATATGGGACACGTCGCTCCGACCGGACATGGTTTTCCCCTGCCCAACGATGTCGGTGACGCGCCGATGAATATCGTTTTCAGCGCCTCGCCAGATGGATCGAAATCGCTGGACGAGATGATCGCCAGCACCGAACGCGGCGTACTGGTAACCCGCTGCTGGTATATCCGCGAAGTCGAACCCTACGACAAAATCCTCACCGGCATGACCCGCGACGGCACATTCCTTGTCGAGGATGGCAAAGTGAAGAACGGCATCCGTAATTTCCGTTTCAATCAAAGCCTGGTGGAGATGCTCAAAAACGTGGAGATGATGGGCACTCCCGTCCGCGCCAGCGGCGAAGAGGCATTCGACATGGTCGTGCCCGCGATGAAGGTTCGCGACTTCAATTTCACTGAGGTCACGAAGTTCTAGTCCGCGGTAACAGTACCTCAGGTCCAACGGTGCGAAGCCGGAATGTCACTAAAGTAACCTTTGCGCTTGCCAAGAGCGGGTGTATAAACAATCGTCTGGAAAATTCATTTCAGGGGTGCGCGGTGCAAGAACTTCGCAGTGCGGTTCGATTTCCAATAAAGCTGCCGATCGCGGTCAACTCGGAAGTGGCGGCGCAAACGGCTGAGACACAAGACATCTCTGCCGGCGGCGTCTTGTTTTATGTTGATTCTGACATGGCTGTCGGCTCAACCATCACTTTCAGTATTGCGATGCCGGCTTCAGTGCTGGGCACGCCGGCAGATGTTCTGGTCAACTGTGTGGGACGCGTGATCCGATGTTCCGACGATGCTGGCCGCAAATCCGTTGCGGCAGTCATCGACGAGTATCGCTTCGAGCGTTCATAAGCATTTGTAACTGGGTCTGTGAGATGGGTACCGAAAGTAAGAATATCAAGCCCTCGAATCCCGCGCCTTCAGGTGCTGGGGAGAAATCTGCCCCGATCCGCGTCATAATCGCCGATACACAATCTATCTATCGCGTAGGCATTCGCAAGATATTTGCCTTGGAGGACGACGTTCGCGTTGTCGCGCAAGCGGAAACCCTGGGACAGACCATTGCTGCCGCGGTGAAGTTTCCCGCGGATGTCATCCTGCTAGAAGCCGCCATCACACTCAATCCGCCGGAAGTCGTCTCGGAGCTGATGAAGAAAGCGCCCGGCGCAAAGATCATTGTTGTTTTGGTAGAACCCGATGAGGAAGATACCGTCGATCTGCTGCGGCGCGGTGTTCGCGGCATCGTCTCCCGTTCGATCTCGCCCGATTTGCTCGTCCGATGTGTGCGCAAGGTGGCGCAGGGCGAGACCTGGCTGGATAATCGCGGAGTGAATTGGGTGCTGGAAGCCTATCGCTCACAGGCGGCGCAGTTGACTTCGCCGCGTCCCAAGCAAAAGATCTCCGACAAAGAACTCCTTATCATTTCCTGCGTTACTCAAGGAATGCGCAATAAGGAGATTGCGCGCGAGATCGGCACCACCGAGCAAGTCATAAAGAATTATCTGCGCAAGGTGTATGACAAGCTTGGCGTCTCTGACCGGCTTGAGCTCGCGCTCTATTGCATCCATCATCACTTGTTGCAGACGAAGCAACCCGTAACAAGCGTTTCTCAAGTTGCGCCTCCCCTTGCCAGCACAGCGGTTGCTTCCGGTTCAAAGTAGCCCGCAAGAGAGACGAATCACAACTCATCAGTTAGAATAAGAGAGCAGCCGATTCGCAACGAGCCGGCTGAAGTTTCCTTCCGCGTTGTTCCCGGAGAGATGGCCGAGTGGCTGAAGGCGCACGCTTGGAAAGCGTGTTTAGGGGAAACTCTAACGTGGGTTCGAATCCCACTCTCTCCGCCATTACTTTTCTCACTCGGCCTGGGAGTAGATTGCCCACGCGCTGGCCAGATCCTGGACGACATGGCCAAGGGACTTGTAGACGGTAATCTCCTCTGCCGAGCGGCGGCCTTCGATTTCGCCACTCAAGACCTGACCAATCTCAGCGGCGATGTGTTCATCACCGACTAAACCCGCCGCTTTGGCGCGGAGAAATTCCGCACCTTGCTGAAGAACACCTTCGCGACTGTCAGCAATGAAACGCGAGCGGACGACCAGGTCGTTGTCCACTTCCGTAGGCCCCGCGTAGCCTGAGCCGACCAAATTCAGATGTGTACCTGGCCGCACCCACTCGCCCTTTAATATCGGTTCCTCCGCCGAGGTGACCGTACAGATTATGTCCGCCTCTGCAACTGCTTCGCGGACGTCTCCTGCTGTGGCGACCGGCACTGTAAATTCTGCTTGCATCTGCTTCGCGAAGGTCTGGGCGCGTTCGGGCGACCGTCCCCAAACAACAATAGATTCAAGATCTCGGACTTTGCTGATTGCCCGCGCATGGGTCCCAGCCTGTTCGCCATAGCCGAGCAGAGCCAGGCGTCGGGCGTCTTTGCGCGCCAGTGCATCAGTGGCGACCGCACTCGCTGCTGCCGTGCGGATAGCGGTGAGTTCGCCGGCGTGGACTACGCAAACAGGCGCGCCGGTTTCGGGATCGAAGAGAATGACGAGGCCTTGGTGTGACTGTATTCCACGAGCGAAGTTTTCGTGGAAGACGCTGATCAGCTTTGCGCCGAAGGGAGCATGCGCGCCCATCGCACCGGGCATGACTCCGAAGAAGCGCCCATCCGACAGCGGGATTATCGACCGCAGAAGTTGTTTTGTTTCGCCCTTCGAAAACGCGATCATCGCCTGGCGCACGATCGGAATGCATAAATCGTATGTAAGCCGTCGGGTGACTTCTTCGCGATCTATGAATCGCATGAGACACTTCCTAGATTATTCGAGCAACATGTCTCGAACCCTTGTCTTGCACGGCATTTTACATCTGAGCAAGCGCTACGATCTGTTCGCGAGTGACCTCTGCAGCCCGCTTGCGGTCGTCAAACCGCATCGAGTCCGGGCTAAAGCGCACCAGCGCTGAGACTTTCTGTAGCGACAATGCCTTGAGGATGTGGGGAAGGAACGTCATGTCGCCCCAGTAACAAATGTCTTGCTCGACAGAGCCTTCGCTCACGCTGTATCGAATATGCGCAGGCGTGATGGCCTCATTCGCGGAAACGGCAGAGGCGAATAGCGGCGAACGGAAAGGCAAGACCTTGGTACCGTCGGTGCTGGTTCCTTCCGGAAACAGGACGACGCGCAATCCGGATTGCAGCGCGACATCAAGTTGGTCGTTGACTTGTCCTGTCTCTCGCGGACGCTGGCGAT
Source organism: Acidobacteriaceae bacterium (assembly GCA_025462925.1). Lineage (GTDB taxonomy): Bacteria > Acidobacteriota > Terriglobia > Terriglobales > Acidobacteriaceae > JAICLA01. The sequence goes on along the minus strand of JAOAPL010000341.1, from coordinate 5,836 downwards.
CGACGAATACGGTGCCGTTCATCGTCGCCATCCAGCCAAAGATCGGCCACAGGCGAACTTCCTTCTTTGCCACGAAGGTGCAGGGACACAGCGCGCTCAGGACAATGATGTCCAAGTAAGTCTGGTGATTCGCAACGATCAATCCGCGCTCAGGGACCGCCCCTTCATTGCGGAAGTCGATGCCAAGGCGTGGAAGCAGCTTTGCACACCAGATGTGCAGCCAAAGCGCTCGGACATCGCCGGGAAGCGGGCCTCCGTTGCTCAGCCGCAAATAAGCGAAGTGAACGCAGGCTTCAAAGGCAGTCCAGAGCAGCTTGATAAACCTGATTGCAGCCCTCGCCACCTTCATTACGGACCAACCTCTATTTCAAAATCAAATTCCCGGATATCTGTTCAGTCTAAATGCAGAGCCGAAAAATCCGAAGTCCTGTTCTTGCGACCGGCTTTGCGACGGCAGCCACGCCTGCTATGTTTATTAGCGAATCGAATGATTAGAATAGCGAAGCGTTGAGAAGGAGTTTCGAAATGACACCCACCGCCGAAGCGACCAAGCAATTGATCAACTATCGCGTTGAATCCGGCGTCGCCGTGATTGAGATGTCTGACCCGCCGGCGAACGCTTACACCTATGAGATGAATCTGCAGATGGATTCAGCCATCCTCAAGGCGCGAATGGACAACGAGGTTTATGTCATCGTTCTCACCGGCAGCGGAGATAAGTTCTTTTCCGCGGGCGCGAACATTGGAATGCTGAACAACGCGGAGGCCACCTTCAAGTACTACTTCTGTCTTCAGGCGAATGAGATGTTGCTGCGCCTGGAGAACACGCCAAAGCTGGTCATCGCGGCCATTAATGGACACTGCGTCGGCGGTGGATTGGAAATCGCGATGGCCGCCGACCTGCGCATCGCTCGCAAAGACGCCGGCAAAATGGGATTGCCCGAAGTGAATCTCGGTGTGCTGCCGGGGACGGGAGGAACGCAGCGATTGTCGCGTATCGTGGGAAAGTCCAAGTCGATTGAATTGATGGTGACTGGCAGCACATTTACTTTCGAAAAGGGAAAAGAACTTGGCCTAGTGAACGATATCTTCGAACGCGAGAACTTCATGTCCAGCGTGATGGAGTATGCGCGGCAATTCTGTCCGCCGAACAAAGCGGCAAAAGCCGTGGGCCGCATCAAGCGCGCGGTGCAGTCCGGATGGGAGATTCCGCTGGAGTCAGGGCTGGCACTGGAGCGCGAAGTCCAGCAGATACTCTTCCAAAGCGACGACGCCAAAGAAGGTATCTCCTCATATATAGACAAGCGTCCTGCAACGTTTACGGCAAAGTGATGATATTTTCCGGGCGTTTGAGCCCGCAGCCGTCATCCCGAAGCGAAGCGAGGGATCTGTTTCTAACCGCGGATACAAGAAGGATCAAATCTGATAGAACCTTCTTGAATCCGCTTTTATCCTTCTTTGATCCGCGGTTAAGCTTTTGTTTTTGACTTTTATGGCTACTGAAGAATCCCGTGCCGCGCGATTCACCCTCGGCGAACTGATGGTAGCGGCCGCTGCCCGCGAGATCCGCGACGGCGAAGTCGTCTTCGTCGGCATGCGTCTGCCGCTGATCGCGTTTGTAGTCGCCAAGCGTACGCACGCGCCTAACGCAACGGGACTATTTGAAAACGGTGTGATCCGATCCACTCCATCAAAAGAATTGATATACACGATGGCCGATCCGCCGAACATCTTGAATGCGACGCAATGCCTTGACATGATGGGCGTGATGACGCTATTGCAATCGGGTCGCGTGCATCTGGGATTTCTCGGTGCTGCAGAGGTTGACCGTTTCGGCAATCTAAACTCGACGCAAGTCACTGGCAAGAACGGACTGGTGCGATTGCCGGGTTCCGGCGGCGCGTGCGATATCGCATCGCTGGCGCAACGATTCGTCGCCATGATCGACCATTCCAAGCATCGCCTTCCCGAGCGCGTCAGCTACATCACCAGCCCCGGAAATGGCGATGGAAGCGGTTGGAGAAAGAAAGTCGGACTGCCGCGCGGCGGACCGTCGGCGGTGATCACCACCAAAGCGGTTTTGCGATTCGACGAGAGCGGTGAAGCGTTTCTGGCTTCAGGCCATCCGGGGGTCAGTGTGGAAGATGTCGTCGCGAACACGGGATGGAAGCTGCGCGTTGCCCCTGATGTACGCGAGACAGCGCCGCCGAGTGCTGAAGAGCTTGCCGTGATTCGCGACTACGATAAAGAAGGGTTTTGGACGAAGTGAAGCAGCATTTAGCATTTGGCATTCAGCAATCGGCGGTTATGTTGATCAGGTGCGTTGGTTGGCGCTTTCGAAAGCCCCGCACGGGCGCATGATAGTAGCCCGGCACGTCAGTGCCGGGTGGACGATCGTTTTGATGGGAAGTCCCGAAGGGACGGCTGAAGTCTTAGCAACATGAAAACCACCTCGCAACCCGTGAAGCACTCTCGCATCAGCATCGCTTACGATGCTAACGCCGCCCACATTACGCTGAAGAACCCGCCCGTCAACGTCATCGACATAACAATGATGGAAGAACTGCTCGCGACGATTCGCGAAGTCGAGCAGCGGCCCGAGATCAACGCCATCGTCTTCCGAGGTGATGGAAAATGTTTTTCTGCTGGAGTAGACATCGCTGCGCACACTCCGGAAAAAATCCAGGAGATGCTGAGCAAGTTCCACGCCGTCATACTAGCGATTGCGCGCTCGCCGAAAATCAGCGTCGCCATCGTGCATGGGAGTTGTCTCGGCGGTGGGGCGGAACTCGCGATGGTGTGCGACATCGTGTATACCACTTCCGACGCAACATGGGGATTTCCGGAGATCAAACTGGCGTGCTATCCACCGGTAGCCTGCACGGCACTGGCAGCACTCATCGGACAAAAGCGCGCGACCGAGTTGATCGTCACCGGCGACACCTTCACTGGTCGCGACGCCGCGATCATGGGACTGGCCACCGCATCCGGTCCGCGCGATGAACTGGAACAGAATACAACTGAACTGCTGGCGAAATTAGCAAAGCTCTCCGCCGCCGCTCTTGCTGTCACAAAGAAAGCGATTTACACATGGGACGGCTTGCATTTGGACAAAGGCATTGCCCGCGCTGAGAAGATTTATATGGAAGAACTGATGAAGACGGAAGACGTGAAAGAAGGCGTCGCCGCGTGGACAGAGAAGCGCGAGCCCAAGTGGAAGGGGAGATGAGCCTCATCCGTAAGTATCCATTTGGTGATGAAGATCCAGTCGAAGTCATGGTGGAGGAGGTTGCCGCGGAGGCCTCACGACAGGGGTCGTCATTGACAGTCGAAGAAAGAGCCCTGCTTGCGAGCGAGAGACCAAAGAAATCATCCATCAGCACAGAAGCCGATAATCGCATGGCGCAATTTATCACCGCCATCATCGCCCGGGAAGCAGAGGATCAAGAAATCAACGCAGATTATCGCAAGCGCAGTTTTTCTAACGCGATTGAATGGGCGGGTGACATGCAATATCCATATGTCGTGGAGCTTGCGGAGAAGGCGATTTTTGCGTATCAGGCCGCGCATCCGCAACTCAGGAGGCGGCGAATTGTACGCGATACTTTTTCAGTCTTCTTTGCGGCCGTCTTATTGATAGTTGTTTTCTCGGTTGTTGGGGTATTGATTTCTAAGCTGGCTGGAATAATTTCAAGATGAAGCTCTGCTCTCTCACCTCCGCCATCTCCGCCCACGTCCCCGACGGCTCATCCGTAGCGCTCGGACTGCAACTTGAGCAGATGATCCCGTTCGCCGCGGGACACGAGATCATCCGACAGCAAAAGCGCGGCCTCACACTTATCGGGCCAATATCCGACATCCTCTTTGACCAGATGATCGGCACAGGATGCGTGGAGAAAGTGATCGCCGCGTGGGTCGGCAACGTGATGATGGGCCAGGCCTACAACTTTCGTCGAGCGGTGGAGAACGACGAGATCAAAGTTTTCAACCTCACCAACTTCACGATTGCGCTCGCGCTACAGGCCGGCGCGATGGGCATACCTTTTCTGCCGACGCGCACTGCTCTCGGCAGCGATGTCCCGAAGAACAATCATTTCTTCTATCAAATATTTTCGCCGTTTGAAGGGAAAGAGCCGCTGCTTGCGGTCCGCGCTCTCGTCCCTGATGTCGCCATCGTTCACGTCCAACGTGCCGACGCCAACGGAAACGCGCACTGCTGGGGAAATTTCGGAGTGATGCTGGAAGCGGTTCGTGCGGCGAAGAAGGTCATCCTCATTGCCGAGGAGATCGTTGCTCCGGAAGTCATCTCCAGCGATCCCAATCGCACCGTCATCCCTGGATTTCTGGTCATTGCGGTGGTGGAGTCGCCACTGGGCGCGCATCCTTCTCCGGTGCAGGGTTACTACAAACGAGACGACGCCGCATTCAAGCAGTATCATGAAGAGACCAAGACCAAAGCAGACTTCGATGTGTGGGCGCAACGCTGGATCAGTGGAGTAGCTGATCGCGATGGCTATGCTAAGTTGCTGGGCAAGGCGCGAGTAGATGATTTGCGAGTGAAACAACACGCCTACGCCGCGCAGACGGATTATGGGTACTGAAGTTTGTTCAGTACAGAGACACACAGGAAAAAAAGATAGAGCACCAAAGATTGACGGCTGAATGCTGAGTGCTGAATGCTTGATTACGAAATCACCGCCGAAGAGACGCAGGCCAAGCTGAAAAGCGGCGAGACACTCACGCTGCTTGATTGCCGCGAGCCATGGGAATACGACGTTGCGCATATAGAAGGAAGCAAGCACATCCCGATGGGCGACATCCCCGCGCGGGCGAACAATGAGCTTGATCCAGAGCAGCACATTATTGTGGTGTGTCATCATGGAGTGCGATCAATGAACGTGACCGCATGGTTGCGACAGCAAGGATTCGAGATGGCACAATCCATGCGCGGCGGTATCGACCACTGGTCACGCGCAATTGATCCAAAGGTGCCGATCTACTGATTTTGCTTAACTGACAGCTGAGAGCTGACAGCCGAGAGCCGATTTCTAAATGAAAAAAGAACTCATCGAACTTAAAGTCAACGGTCGCCGGTACGAAGTCGCAATCGAGCCCAGCAAACTTTTGTTGGATACCTTGCGTGAAGACCTCGGCCTCACCGGCTCGAAGCGCGGATGCGATGATTCATCCTGCGGCGCCTGCACCATCCAAGTCGACGGAATCCCGATGCTCTCCTGCACGATGATCGCCGCTTCATACCAGTGCGACAACGGCGGGAACGAAATTACAACGGTTGAAGGTGTCGCCGAACACGGCGCGCTCGCGGCCATCCAGAAAGCCTATGGCGACTGGGGCGGATCGCAATGCGGATACTGCACTCCCGGATTCATGATGACGGTGCGCGCGCTGCTGGAGCGGAATCCCGAGCCCAGCGACGAAGAGATCCGCCACTCGCTCAGCGGAAACCTCTGCCGATGCACTGGCTACACGCAGATGTATCAGGCCATCAAGGCCGCGATTCAAGCGGAGCAGAAGGGAATGGCGGCTGGCAAATGACGGGCTTAAAGAAAAACGATTTCTCCGTAATCGGCAAGCCCATCGCGATGATCGACTCCGCCGGAAAGGTCACCGGACAGGGCAAGTACGCGGACGATCTCTCGGCGCCGGGAATGCTCATCGGCAAGATTCTGCATTCCCATCTGCCGCATGCGCTGATAAAGAAGATCGATTCCTCGCGCGCGCTGGCGCTTGAGGGCGTGGTCACCGTCGTTATCGGCACAGACGCGCCTAACACCTATGGCATTCTTCCCGTCGGACACGACGAGACCGCCCTCGC
>JAOAPL010000339.1 GCA_025462925.1 Acidobacteriaceae bacterium | reverse complement strand
TAATTCCTGCTGACTTTGACCTGCTGATGCAAGACATGCGCCACCGGTGGGGTTGGTTCCTCGCGCTGGGGATCATTCTTGTCCTTCTCGGGACCTTTGCACTGTTTGTGGTTCCCGCCGCAACCCTGGCTACGGTGATGGTGCTGGGCTGGATCATGATCATCAGCGGCATCGTAGAAGCGGTGCAGGCATTTCGAGTGCATCGCTGGGGCGGTTTTTTCATGCACATGATCGGCGCAGTGCTTGGAGTCCTGGTGGGCGTGCTGGTGGTAACCCATCCGGTAGCGGGCGCACTCGCATGGACGCTGCTCTTTGCGGCCTTCTTCACCGTGATCGGGATTTTCCGTTTGGTAACGGCGGCGCGCCTGAAATTCTCAAACTGGGGATGGGCCGCTTTCGATGGCGCCATTACCCTGGTGTTGGGAATAATGCTGATGGTGGGATGGCCCTGGTCCGGACTTTGGTTCCTGGGACTCGCTTTGGGCGTTACCATGATCTTGCGCGGATGGACATACGTGATGATCGCAATCTCCCTGAAAGCGCTTCCGGCTCCCAAAGTAATACCCGTGGAAGCAAAGCGAGCGGCTTGAGGAAAAGGCGATATCACCTATACGTTTGACACTGCCGGAGGGTGGCTTTTAGAATCGAAGTTGCTGCAGGCTTTGACGCTTCCGCGCTGAAGTGCAGCGGGCTGGCAAGTTTGTCGATGCCGGGGATCGTTGCCACAACGATTCGTTTCCCTTCGTCAATCGGCGGTGTAGCTCAGGTGGTTAGAGCGACGGTCTCATAATCCGTAGGTCTGTGGTTCGAGTCCACACACCGCCACCAAATCCCCACATTGTTAAAGCGACGGTCTCGGGGTTTTTGTGACGGGACAGGCAAGCTGTCCTTCGGGTGAGGTCCCTCTCTGCGTTCGGGATTTCGGCAGCGGGCTCACGCCCGCTTGCGCCTCAAGTTCGAGTCCACACCGCCACCAAATCCCCACATTGTTAAAGCGACGGTCGCGGCGCTTTTGTGACGGGACAGGTTCTATCGAGCAACTCCTCGCCGCATGGAGAGCAATGCCGCAGTTGTGGCCAGCAGAAAAATCACCGCGATAATTCCCTGCGAGCTAACGCAGTAGATGCACCAGACGCCCAAGACTTTCCACTCCAGCCAACTCAAGCGCAGGGCAAAAGCAAGGCCAGCGAATGCGCCGAGTGCAGTGATTTTCGGGAACCTTCCGGCTAATACTGCCAACAACGCATAACCCATGATGCCCACGGCTGCAACCGGAACTCCTTGAAGCTTTGCATACGGCATGACCGAGTACTGGCTATGGTTCACAATGCCGCAATCCCACTTCTCGTTGACGCTGCAAGGCGATGATTCCGTGTTGTAGTGTTCGCGGAAGGCGAATGTGGACACTACAATCCCCGCGAGGCTGAGGATCACGATAAGGGCAGTCAGCAACTTCATTTGTGGCATTATCTCAGAAGGGATTTTTGTCGGGGAGAAACTGGAGAACACGGACTTATATCGAGAGTTTCCGCCTTGCCTGCATTGAAGAAGGATGTAATGCAAAAAGCTTTGACACACACCGCAATAGGCAAACTTGTTTTGTTGCTTCTGTTTAGCACTACCCTTCTCTTGTCGTGCAAGAAGCCGACGGTGCGGCGTTACGAATTGAAAGGCGAGATCGTTGCAGTTGACGCTCGATCACAAGAGATTGTGGTGCGCCATGAGGACATCCCCGGCTTAATGAAGGCTATGACGATGTCGTACAAGGTGGCCAAACCGGCGGAGTTCGAGAAGCTCAAGCCGGGACAACACATTCGAGCCGATCTTGTCTTAACCGACGATTTCAAGTCATGGTTGGAGAACATACGTATCGAACAAGAACCCAGCGACGTCCCGCCGGCGAAAGTCTCTGACTTCCACTATCCTGAGCCAGGCGAACGCGTCCCGAATTTCACACTCGTGGATCAAGACGGCAGGCACTTCAAGCTGTATCAGCGGCTCCCCGCATTAGTGACATTCATCTACACTCAATGTCCTCTGCCTGATTACTGTCCGAGAATGAACAGCAATTTTCAGCAGGTACTAGCGCACCTCGGTGGTGACAATAACCTTCCATCGAACCTGAATCTGCTTTCGGTGAGTTTCGACGTGGCGCACGATACGCCCGCAGAGCTTAAGGTCTATCGCGAGCGATGGGCCAACTCTGCCGAGGCAAAGAAGCAATGGAGCTTTTCCATCCCGGAGAAGCGCGGATTGGACTCAGTACTCCGGTTTTTCGGAGTGACTGCGATTCCAGAACAAGGCATCATCACTCACTCGCTAAGCACAACCTTGATCTCGCCGGAAGGTACTGTCATTGCTTGGTGGCATGGCAACGAGTGGAGTGCCGAAGATGTTAAAGGACAGTGGATCTCAGATCGTCGCAGCACGCGAAGCCCTTCGGGCAGCCCGTGATTGAGCTTTGGATTCTGCGCATCTGAGCGTAGGTCTGAATGAATGATTTAGTTCGGGCGGTATGTTTGCGAGAGGATGCCTCTCGCGCACGTTCAGGGGCTATTGTTTGCTTTCATGGGCTTGCAATTTGGCTATCAACCTGTCGGATTCCTCAGCCATTTGATTGAGACCAGAGGGGTCGTCCAGCTGCGGAGTGGCACGCCAGAAGTCCCGGAGGGCCCGGACAATTCCTAGGGCGTTGGCGTACGTCAATTCATTTAGGCTGCGAACTAATTCCAACGTTTCGACGTATTGCTCTCGCATTGACTGCGTTACAGGATAGCTCACATCATTCCACCAACCGCGTCGTAGCATCGGGGCTGTTGTCTGCCAGAATTTCAATTTGTCAGCCAAACGCGAAACAAGTTCATCCGCAACGGTCTCGCCTCCTGCGCGAATAAATTGTTTGACTAACTCTGCTCTGAATGAAGCGAAAGCGGGGTCATCCAGCATTCCACGAATCGCAGGCACGGCGGCCGTTCCGCACTTCCTAACTCGTCGAGTGCGAATCGGCTTGCCGGAAAGATTTTCAAGAGAACATAAGGTTTCAAAGCCTCGGAACGTTGTCGTGGGTCAGCAATCTGTGAAATTTGGATGAGTTGCTGCTGGGTCGTAACTATTTCCGACACTGTCGCCCTAAGTTTGGCTTCTTGCATTTCTAGAAGTCTCAAAAGGCTGGCTCCGGGGTTTACGAGTTGTCTAAATGCATAGAGCTTTTCTCCGTACAGCCAAACAACGGAAGCCTTCATATGTTGCATTGGGTCGGCCGATTCCCAAGCGGGGCCGGTGAGTTGTTGACGCGTGTCAGCGGTAGTGGCGTTTACAAGCATAGACTTCAAAAACAGTATGAGTTGTGAACCTGCAGTTTGCTTCGGAACTCTACCGTTCCGAATATCGTTCTTGCCGAACAACAAGCCCTGCGGGTAATCAGCAATCGGCCGAGCATTTTTATCTGGCTGGAGTTCAGGTATTTGGATGACTTCCCCCGGAAGCAAATTTCCCTTCAAAGACTCAACAACAACAAATGAGCCGCCCTTATCTGTCGCCATAACCACAACGACGTCTGTGGCGTGCCACGAGGAGTAATCAAGCGCGAACGAAGGTCGGATGCCCGCGGAGGCTGAATGAAGCAGCACCGCAACAGTGAGGATGATCAGAGCTAATCGAGAACGCATACGTCGTATTGGATGCCTTTGAAAGTTCTAACAAAGGTGCTGAAATGCTAACGACAGCAATGTTCGGCGGAAACTGGTCGTTACTTCTGCTTACTCGCGCCGGATGATCCTGCTCCTGCAGCAGCCGGCATACCTTCTGCGCCGTTGTCGTGGTAGTTCGGGAAAGCGGGACGCTTCGCGACAGGCAAGGGCGTCTTCTTGAGATCGTCCATGACTAGCGCTACGGCCTTCTCCAGTTGCGGGTCGCGACCGTTCATCCAGTCTTTTGGTGTGATCTCGACTTCTACGTCAGGTGCGACGCCGTGGTTCTCCACATCCCACTCGCCGTTGCGATTGTAGAATGCAGCGCGGGGCGCGGTTACCGAGCCGCTGTCCATGAGCTGCGGATAGTCGTAGATGCCGACCAGTCCTCCCCAGGTACGAGTGCCCACCAGTGGACCGAGCTTGGCGTCACGAAAGAGCCAGGGTAGGGCGTCGCCGCCTGAGCCGGCATAGCCGTTGATGATCATTGCCTTGGGCCCGAAGATGGCGCCCACCGGCGTGGTGAAGTCCAGGCCTTCACGGGTCATAAAGTAGTTTTGCAGCGGACGACGGAGATAGTCGACAACGTAGTCGGCGATGGACCCGCCGCCGTTGAATCGCTCATCGACCACGGCGGCTTCCCTTCCAACCTGGGCGAAGAAATAACGGTTGAATGAGGTGTATCCGCCGATGCTGGTGTCAGGCAAGTAGACGTAGGCTACCCGGCCAGCAGTCATCTCCTCAACTTTGTGGAGGTTGCCGTAGATCCAGGCCCGATTACGCAGCGCGCTTTCAGTCTCGATCGGCACCACGGAGACGTTGCGGGCAGCTTTGCCGTCTGGAGTGGAACTGACTTTGAGGACAGTGGACTTGTCCGCAGTGCCCGCGAAGAGTTTGAAAATCTCGTCAGAGCCTTTCAGCTCGCGTCCGTTCACGGCAAGCAGGTAATCGCCCTGCTGCACGTTCGCACCGGGTTGAGTGAGCGGAGCGCGAAGTTGCGGGTTCCAGTTCTCGCCCTGGTAGATGTGGGAGAAGCGGTATCGCCCGTTCTCGATAGTGTAATCGGCGCCCAGTAATCCGACCTTGCCTTCGTCCGCGGGCGGATCTGCCGGGGTGCGAATGTACATGTGGCCAATGCTGATCTCACCAAGCATCTCCGCCAGCAAGTAACTGAAGTCAATGCGGCTGCCCATGTTTTCCAAGTATGGCTCGTAAAGCTTAGTGGTCGCGGCGAGATTCAAACCGTGCAGGTTGGGATCGTAAAGGAAATCGCGCTCGATGCGCCAGACTTCGTTGTATTCCTGCTTCCACTCGGCACGCGGATCCACCATGACTTCCATGCGGGCCAAATTGAGTGCCGCCTCGGGCTTGCCGCCTCCGGCGCTTGGGCCGTTCCCGCCTGCCGGTGCGGCGGCTGAGGTGATGAACCATTTCTTATTGGTTGCGCGGCCTTTGCTGTAGAGCAACTTTTTGTTGTCAAAGGAGACGGTGAAGTCATTCACGCCTTCCATCAATTTCTCCGGCTTGCGTGAAGACATGTCAAAGCGCCAGAGCGTGGTCTGGGCATCAGGACCCGGGCGCGCGGGATCTTCCACCAGGAAGATGGTGCCGGCTTTGCCCGCCTGTAGAGCGCTATAGTCACGTTGCGGGATGGGGAGAGCGAGAATGCGCTGACTGATGTTTTCGACATCGATTCTCACCGTCACAGCTTCGGCCTTCGCGGCTTTTGCTGGCTTGGCATCTTGCGCTTTGGCCTTGTCTTCCGGCGACATCGGCTGCTGCTCGGTGCTGTCTTCAACCTTGGCTGACTTTTCAGCGTCCGGCTTGGCTTCGTCACTGGCGGCTTTTTCTTCGTCACTCTCCGGAGCCAGCGGAGAGGGCTGGTCTTTACGCAGCACCATGAGGTAAACGCTACGGCTCACGGGTCGGTTGATGCTGGAAAGATCAAGCCAGCCGGTTGTGGGGCCCACGTCAGTGCTGGCCGTGAAATAGAGATACTGTCCTTTTTGGTCAAATGCAGGAAAGCGGGCGTCACTCAGACCATCCGTCAATTGCGTGGCTTTTCCCTGTTCCAGCGAGTACGCAAAAATGACGTGCATGTGGCTGGGAAGCTGTTTGTTGTACGCGATCCAGCGACTATCGGGAGACCACACCGGCTCCAGCGTGCGCCTCGGCAAGTCATAGCTGGTGCTGTCTACCTTTACAGGTGTGCCTTTAGCCAGATCTACGTACCAGAGGTTCAGGCGCTTGTCAGTGTAGGCAATCTTCTTACTGTCAGGCGACCAGACGGGACTGTAGAAAAAAGAAGCAGGCGTGCCGAGCGATATCTTCTTGGCTTCACCCATGCCATCGGGACTCTTAATGTGCAGTTGGTATTCGCCAGACTCATCAGAGAAATAAGCCACCCACTTGCCGTCCGGAGACCATGCCGGGTCGCGCTCCATAACGCCGGGAGTATTGGTCAGGTTTCGGACGTCACCCTTTTCCGCCGGAGCGGTAAGAATCTCGCCGTGGGATTCAAAAACAGCGCGGGCGCCGCTGGGCGACAGATTAGAGGAAGCAATCTCATGCTCCACCTTCTTGAAATGAGGACGGACCTGCGGCAGATCAGCAGGCACGGTGACATTCACCTGCTTAACTTTTCCGCTTGGCAGATCCAAAAGGCTGAGCGAACCAAACTGCTCATAAACGATCGCACCGGGACCGGCAGAAGCAGACTTGATATCGGTAGGGGCGGAGACGACTGTTTCAATCTTCTTGGATTTGAGATCGTAAACGTAAAGGCTTACCGGACCGTTGCGGTCGGAGAGGAAATAGACCTTGTTGCCGACCCACATGGGCGTGCCGTCATTGGAAGTTGTGCGCGGAACAATCTCAATGGAGTAGTCGCTCAAATTTGCAATCCAGATATGCGACGCCTTGCCACCGCGATAACGTTTCCAACCGATCGCGGAAAGCCGGCGCGTGTTGTCGGTGGGAACGTAAGCGATGTGCTTCGCATCGGCAGAAAGTGAGCCGAACTCAGCCATGGGCAAAGGCAGCTCGTGCGGCAATCCGCCTTCAAGTGAAACGGTGAAGAGCCGATTGAAGCGCGAGTAGCTGTTGCGCGTGGAGCGGAAGAGCACGGAATTGCCGTCCGGCGTCCAACCGACGACTTCGTCTACGCCCGGATGGTACGTGAGCCGGCGCGGCATGCCTCCGGAAGCGGGCATCACGTAAACATCGACATTGCCATCGTAGTCGCCGGAGAAGGCAATCATGCTGCCGTCGGGTGAGAAAGTGGGATCGCTCTTGATCCCGGCGCCGCTGGTGAGCAGATGCGCTTCCCCGCCATCACGGGGAACGGTCCATAGATCACCGGCATACGCAAATGAGATATGTGTCTTGGAGAGCGAAGGCTTTTGCAGCAGCAGCGGACCGCTGGCATAAGCATTGGCGCTGAATAAAAGAGTTACGAACAGAAAAGACAAGAGCGAGAAGGGCTTCTTCATGGACACCGCCGGGGCTTGAGATAGCGACTGAGAGGCGGCTAGAGTAGCAGCTATTCTGGCGGGCAACAAGGGAAGAGGACTTTATCCTTTTCTCCCATGCGCGCGTAGACAAGGGCTACGCTCCATGACTTAGGACGGCCTGTTGTCAGCTCACATCCGGTGGCATAATCGCCGTTAGGCCACGAGGTGAATTATGCCTATCGAAGTTGAAGTGCTGCAGAATGGGACAGGGCTGCTCTTAATTTGTCGCGGAAAGATAACCGGAAAAGAAAAGATTCAAATCATGGAACGCCTTCTTGCTTCGCCTGAGTCAGTGAGCCGCCTGAGGTACATAGTCATAGACCAAGCAGACGCTCACCTCGACTTATCCCCGCAAGACCTTCGTATCTTGGCAGGGCAGGCCAGATGCTTAGCTAAAATCGCTCCGGCGGCGGTCGTCGCTGCAATCATCGCACCTCGGGAAGTCGATTACGGAATGGCCAGAATGTGGCAAGTTTTCGTTGAGGAAACGGGTTGGGAGACAATGGTGTTCCGATCGATCGATGAAGCAGATTCAACGTTGCGAGAAAAAGTTGGGGCGTGGGCGGGAGTGAATTCGCAGAGGACTCAAGGTCCCATTAGACGAAAGGCCTGAGTAGCTCAGACACGGTTGCAGCAAACTCGCTGCACTTTTTGCCGGAGGAGAAACACTGCCGGAGACCGCCGACCAATTCGGCGAACGGCGTACCGAGTGTGCCGTACCCCGCTTCGGCCTCGGGTGCCGCGTTGCTCGACCGCAACATTTGGCCGAATGAGGAATCCCCAGGGCGGGATATTCGCCCTGGGAGCCGCATCTATTGGTGCTTCCTATCTCTGCTGCTGTGCTTTGACGGCCAACTTTTCGTCCACCGAGATTACGACCACGGCAAACGGCGTTCCCGCATCGTCCGTCACGATTGGGAGCGGGGAGCCGAACTCGTTACCGCCGAGCATCGAGTTCTCGTAGTACGGCGAGAAGACCATCATGTGAGGATGCCAATGACCAACTCCAGGTCCGAGATTCTGATCCGCAGACCACATGTACGCGAAGCTGACTCCGTCCCTCTTCGGTAGCTCGCCTTTCACATAGGCGGCCTGAAGTCCTTCGGCGATCTGCTCCGGCGTTTTGCCCTCCATCCCAAATTTGCTTCGCAGCTCGTAATAGGGCATCACAGTTCGCGATGCTGCCGGGTTGAAACAGATGGGTGCGCGCAGCTTTGCGTCGTAGACGAGATCACGGAACTGGGCAGGGGTGTACGTCGGCGCGGACCATCCACGCATCACCGCGCAGACAAAACCGTTGTCCCCTTCGCGAGCCACTTGGTAGCCGGATTTGGTTAACACCTTGATCGTCGCCCGGTCCGAGATATTTGCTGGAGCCGCACTTCTTGCCAGCGCCATCTCGGTATCCCGCTGCATCATGTACTCGCTGAGCGGCGGATATTTGGAATCTTGAGCCCAAACGGCAGTGCCATTCAGAGTTGCCAACAGGACCATCACTAGAAAAAGCTCTTTCATTCTTGACCCTCTTCTCCATTATCGAATTGCGATCTTCATCCTGTATTACGGCCCCCGCGCGTTCCGGGATACGTGACTAGGCGTAATACTCAGGAGAGTCAGCTATGACAACGGAGCTGGCCGCGGAGAGAATCCACGAACAGTGCAGAAGGTCCAAGACGCGCACGATCTGCTGATCAACCACCTCAAGACGAACGGCCGACTTTGGTATCCATCCGCTCGGGGTTCGACCCAGAATGATGATCGCCGGTTCGCCGTCCACTTCCCCAACTGCCAGTTGCCATGGAACGCTCCACCGGTCGTAGTTGCCAAAGTAAGGTGACTCGTCCAACCGGCCTTCGAATTTGTCTGCTACGCGAAGACGAGCGTCAGCGCTGATCAGGTCGCGGAGACCGTCCCAATCTCGCCGATTGAATCTTTCGACGTACAGATGTAGGAGGTGCGACAACTCTGGATTCGTTTCGCGAGGCGATTTCGGTGGTTCCGGCAATGCCGCCAATTTCGATCGGCCGCGGTTGAGCGCGGCCTTGACGCCGCCCACAGTCGAGTCGACCAGTTCCGCGATTTCTTCGAGCGTGTAATCAAAAACGTCCTTCAGCAGCACACATGCGCGCTCCTTCGGAGGAAGGGTCAGCACCAGCTGCTCGACTGCACGTCCGAGAGCCGGGCCGGGAGGATCGACCGGCTTAACGAAGTCCGGCGTCATTGCATCCGTTTCCGCTTCCACCCGAACCTCGCGGCGGCGCAGGAAATCGATACACCGATTATGCGCAATCCGGAAGAGCCACGGCGCCAGCGGACGGTCGTCGTCGAAGGTGTCTAGTTTCCGATATGCCTGGAAGAGCGCATCCTGAACGATATCCTCGCCGTCCAACACCGATCCCGTCATGCGCGAACAGTAGCGATGCAGGCTGGGGCGGAGGTGAGTAATTGTTTCGAGGAATGCCAGATAGCGTGCCTCGAAGATTCCACGTGCGTCCTTTTCGGAAGGAATATCCATATCAATCTATACGCAGCCGACCTCCGTTGGGATACGGACCACTCTACAAGATTCGGTGGGGTTTCCGCCGCTTCCGCAGCCACTTTCCTTGCACCTAATTTCCAGACGTAAATTCCCATACAGCTCAATTTCAAGGCACAACCCGCACAGCCCTTTCTACTATCCAGATAGGAATGAACCTCTTTGAGTGTTTGTTGCGCGTACCCTTGCTCCTGTCTATGGGAGTTGCTGTTACGACCACATATTTGCCAGCGCAAACCCAATCGAATACGACTGCGAATGGCGTTCCTGTCCACATGGTGATCACGGCGGAACCGAAAAAAGGAAAAGAGGTCCCGGCGCTCCATCCCGAAGATGTCCAGGTGTATCAGGGAAAGAATCGCGACAAGGTGACGGAATTGACCTCATTACGCGGTGCGCCGCAGCAACTGTTCATGCTGATCGACGATGCGCTCGATAGCAGTGTTGGAAACCAATTGCAAGACGTGCGCAAGTTCATCGGCACGCTGCCGACCAATACCGCGG
>JAOAPL010000309.1 GCA_025462925.1 Acidobacteriaceae bacterium | reverse complement strand
TCCCGAATTAAGGGTTCCAAACACCGGGCACAGGCAATTTCCATCCGAGTTGAAAAATCGCCTGCCACGCTGATGTAATTGCTAAGTTCATGTTTCCCGTGATGCTCCCGGACCAACTGGGCGCGTCCGGCGGCCTTTAAACCCGTGCTCTGCCGAACATCGGGGCCAAAATCGATCACCCCCGCCTCAATCTCTTCGTCGAAATCGACCGGGTGAGCTTCTAACTCGTGCACTTCGATAAGCATGGGAACCTCCGCGCCCCTTCCAAACTGGTACCGCGCAGGCCGCGGAAGCACAAAGGCGTGTAACTAACCAAGGGAGCTAGAGTTAAGAATAAAAGCCACGGAGCAGAGGTGTCAAGGAAAGGAGCTATCACGGCCCGTGGGAGTAGTTACTAATTAATAATCATGTTGACAAGCGACCTTTTTGGGTTTACTTTGCGTTGTAAAGTTAAACTGAATGAACGATCTTCACAAGGCGATTGGCGACATCAGCAGCATACGCAGGCAGATGGCCCGCAGCACGGAGTTTCGCGGCTACGGCCCTGCGACGCTGGCCGGCACAGCCGCTTTCGCAGTTATCGCCGCTGGCGTCCAGTCTTTTTTGGTTTCAGATCCCACAAGCCGGATCGGGGCGTATCTCACTATCTGGATTTGGACGGCCTTGCTGTCGGCCGCTTTGATCGGTGCGCAGATGCATACGCGGACCCGCCGCATCCACTCCGGGTTAGCGGACGAAATGATCCGCATGGCGGTGGAACAATTTCTTCCCTCTGCTGTGGCCGGCTTCTTCGTGACCATAGTTCTTGTGCGGTTCGTTTCATCGGCGCAGTGGATGTTGCCGGGGCTCTGGCAAATTATTTTTAGTCTTGGAGTGTTTTCCTCGTGCCGTTTTCTGCCTCGACCTATCCTGGCCGCTGGAGCTTGGTATCTGTTCACCGGCTTGATGTGTATCGCACTGGGCGGCACCCGCGCCCTGTCACCTTGGGCAATGGGTGTTCCGTTTGGAGCTGGTCAGTTGCTTGTGGCGGGCATTTTGCTCTTCACAGCAGGGGAGGCAGAAGATGAAAACTAAGCCCCAGGCTCCTGAAGCACGTTTCGCCTACGAAGGTTTGGATCGAGTGCTTCACGAGCGCGCTCGCCTCAGCATACTTACGTCCTTGGCGACCAGTCCAAAGGGATTGACCTTTAACGACCTCAAGCAGCTGTGCGGGCTCACAGACGGTAATTTAAGTCGTCATCTGCGAGTGCTGGAAAAAGGAAAAGTAGTTGAGATCGTAAAGGGGCATGAACACAATCGTCCGCAGACGCTTTGCCGCATTACGGCTGGCGGACGTAAACGCTTCGTAGAATATGTTTCCACCCTGGAGCAAGTGGTTCGAGATGCAGCTAACGCAAGTAAGGGAGAACCGGCTTTGCGGCTCGTAGGCGGGCTAGCGCCCTCACGAGCCTAATTTTTTTGGGCCTAATACTTTGCATTACAAAGTACTTTGCAGCATGGAGCTTAGTCATGAATGATTTTACGGTGTCCCTCTCAGGTGCGCAGTTGCGGAACAAGTCTCGGTCGATCGGCATGAAGCTGATTGTCATCTGCGGCTTGGCTCTGCTCATGGTGATCCCCTCTTTCTTTGTCGCCGGTTTGATCGAAGACAGGACGAAGCGGGAAGCCGATGTTATCAAGGAAATATCTGCCCACGTCGGCGGTCAGCAGACTTTCCTCGGACCGACTCTCGCAATTCCTTACACTATTCCGCCTCAATCTGCCACAGCTTTCCCGAGACGTGGGATGTACCTGATCTCCCCGGCAAAGGCTTCGGCGGTCGTCAAGATTGCAACTCAGGAGCGCCGCCGCTCACTGTTTAAGGTGCCTGTGTTTCAGGCAGACTCCAGGTTCGACGCTTCATTCGATTTGACGGGTGTGCCTAATGCCGCTCCGCAGGGCGCCGAATTCGATTGGAATCGCGCCGAACTGATTGTGGGAGTCAGCGATCCCCGAGGAGCGCTGGCAGACGCTACACTGACAACAGGCGGCAAGACCTACACCCTCGTTCCGGCAGAAATTGCGCAAAACATCTTGTTCGGCGCAGACCAGAATTCGCAGCTCAAACTCACGTTGTTCGGCGCAAAGGTACAAGGCATCGCAAAAACCGACTCGCAATTCGACGTGGCAACCGCTTTGCGATTTTCCGGCGCTCAGAGAATTGCGGTTCTGGCCTATGGCAAAACAACTCACCTTAGCGTGCAGGGAGACTGGCCTAGTCCTGGATTCGATGGCGGATTTCTGCCAGTCAGCCGGACCGTCTCGCCCAAAGGCTTCACTGCGGAGTGGTCGTTACCCTTTATAGCGCGCGGAGTGCGCGCCGAAGGGCAAAGCGAATCAATCACGGGCCTTGACTCAACCGCGCTCGGGGTTTCCTTTATCGAAGTTGCGGATCCTTACCAGTCCGTTAACCGGTCGTTGAAATACATCCTGCTCTTCCTGGGATTGGTCTTTCTCTCCTACTTTATCTTCGAAGTCACTACCGGTAAGCGAGTGCATCTCGCGCAATACATTTTGGTCGGGATAGCTCAGATCATCTTCTATCTGCTGTTGCTGTCGCTTGCGGAAAGAATTGGCTTCGACTGGGGTTTCCTGGTGGGCGGCGCGGCCACAGTGGTCCTGCTTTCGACAAACGCGGGCTGGATCTTCGGCAGCTGGATGCAAGGCACGAGAGCACTTGCCATCTTCTCCTTGCTCTACGGGATGATTTATCTAATGTTACGGCTGGAGGACAATTCATTGCTCGTGGGCGCGATAGCCAGTTTCCTGGCCGTAGCCGCTGCTATGTACTTTACTCGCAGGATCGACTGGTACAGCTCGCTGCCACAACCGAGCGTGGCGGAGAAATCAATTTGATGCATGTTGCAATCATCATGGACGGCAATGGCCGATGGGCAACGCGGCGTGGCTTACCACGCGTTGCGGGCCATCGCGCAGGCGTCGGCACGGTGCGCCGTGTGGTGGAACGCGCGTCAGATTTGGGCATCGGGCAAATGACCCTGTACGCATTTTCCTCAGACAACTGGAACCGCCCTGCGCAGGAGGTCGAGAGCATCTTCCGATTGATGCGAGCCTACCTTCGCCTCGAAACTGAAAGACTCAGGCAACGCGGCGTCCGATTGCAGATCATCGGCCGGCGCGATCGTCTCCCAAAACTTCTGTTGCGAGAAATTGAGCGCGCCGAATTCCTGACCGCAGACGGAGAGTGTCTTCATCTGCGAATCGCAGTTGATTACTCTTCTCGTGAAGCCATTACCCGCACAATTAGCACTGTCTCTCAGCGGCTCTTGCAAGAACCCCAGTCGTCCGTCGACTCTCTACAAAACTTCCTGAACTCGGCACTCAGTTCCGAGAGCGAAGACGTCGATTTGCTGATTCGTACTGGCGGCGAGAAGCGGCTTTCGGACTTTCTGCTTTGGGAGTCTGCGTACGCGGAACTTTTCTTTACGGACCGTATGTGGCCGGACTTTGACGCCGCCGACCTGGATGCTGCCGTTGCGGATTTCAAACGGCGGGAGCGCCGTTTCGGCGGTAGTACCACAAACGCAGCGCATTCGATTGCACCATCTGCTGGTCTGTCCCCCTAAAGTGAAGGTCCAGCTTGCACGGCGATGTTAAGCGCCGGGGCATAGCTATCGCTGCCTCCTGAGTTATCCTCATGA
>JAOAPL010000285.1 GCA_025462925.1 Acidobacteriaceae bacterium | reverse complement strand
CATTCGGACGATACTTGGATATCAATCGCGCCGTGGTTCCCGTCTCCGTGTAGACAGCGATGGCACGCATGTCCAAGTCCTGCGCGGCGTGTGCGATGGATTCGCAGATCGTTTCCGAGACTGATAGCCGTCGCGAATCGCGTCTTCGATGCGGCTGCTGTTCCAGTTCCATATGGCTTTCGGTCTCGGTGATGATCTTGCCCATCATGGCGACCGCCTCGCGCGGATACTTGCCGCTCGCCGTCTCCGCCGAAAGCATCAGCGCATCTGTTCCGTCGAACACCGCATTGGCTACGTCGCTCGCTTCCGCGCGCGTAGGACGCGGGTTTTCGATCATCGATTCCAGCATCTGTGTGGCCGTGATCACCGGCTTACGCCACTCCGCCGCACGCCGGATGATGTGCTTCTGAATGATCGGCACCTTCTCCGGCGGCATCTCCACGCCCAAGTCTCCGCGCGCCACCATCACCCCATCCGATACGTCGAGAATGTCCTCGAGGTGCTCGATCGCTTGCGGCTTTTCCAGCTTGGCGATCACCCACGCGTTCGATTGCAACTCCTCCACGCGCCGCTTCACGTAACGGACATCGTCGGCGCTGCGGACGAACGACACGGCGATCATGTCCACGCCGTGCTTGAGACCGAACTCCAGATCCTTCTCGTCCTTTTCCGTCAACGACGGAACCGTAACCACCGTTCCCGGCAGGTTGATGCCCTTGTGCTCGCCGAGCAGTCCGCCGTTCACGACTTCGGCTTCCACGTCGTCTCCACGGACGGCTGTCACTCGCAGTTCGATCAATCCATCAGACAGCAGGATGCGCGAACCCGGTTGCACCTCGCGCGCCAGCGTCTGGAAAGTTGTGGATATCATCTCCGCGGTGCCGGGAATGTCCGCTGGCGTGATGGTGATCTTCGATCCCGCCTTGATCGCCACCGGCATCCGGTTCTTCAAACGTCCGGTGCGGATCTTGGGCCCTTGGAGGTCCTGCAGTATGCAGATGCTGCGATCTTCCTTTTGTGCGACTCGGCGCAACCGCTCAATCACCCGGACGTGTTCTTCGTGCGTGCCATGCGAAAAATTCAGCCGCGCCACATCCATGCCGAAGCGCATCAAGTCGCGCAGCACTAGCTCCGTGTTGCTGGCCGGGCCCACCGTACAGACGATCTTTGCCTTGCGCTTTGTTGTGTCTGCCGATACCGAATGCATTTTCTGTTGTGCAAAATCCATGCTTTTTAAGTGCCTGCCTAATCCGGAGAAAATTGTTGGGGAAACACTAGTGTATCGCTAACGTACGCTCTTGCGGCGCTGGTCCTGACGACGGTCACCTGGAGTACGCTCTTCCGACAACTTCTCCAGCGTCCGAGGACACGCCATCGCGTTGAATTCCGCGCCCACCAGAATGATGATGGAAATAATGTACAACCACACCAGCAGCGCGATGCCTGCGCCCAGTGAACCGTAGATCAGGTTGTAGTTGGCGTAGTTGGTCACGTACCAGCCGAAAACGATGGTGACCGGAAACCATAATACAGTCGCCATGATCGCCCCGGGCAGCACTCGATGCCATGGCTGCACCCGCGGCAATCCCCAGTGATAGATCAGCATGATCACCGTCACACTCGTGATCGCAGAAATGAGCCATCGCCCGGCGGTCCACAGCAGCAAAACGTAAAGGCCGATTCCCCGGTTGAGCTTCATCACCAGCCATATTTCAATGATGTTCCCAAACGCGACCAGGAACAACGCAAACGCCATCGGCGCCAATCCGAGGATGACAAGGAATATCGCTACCGCGCGCTCGCGCCAAAATCCCCATGGGTTTTTCTGGATGCCGTAAGCTGTCCTGAAACCGTTCATCCAGGAGATCATCACGCCGGATGCGGCAAACACCATTACCGTGGACGCGGAAGTGATCTCTCTTACCGGCCATTTCTTGTGCGCGCGAAAATAGCTGAGCGCCGTTGCGCGCGACCCCGGCGGTAACACCGCCCCCAGTGCAGTTTCAATCTGATGGACGAAGCTTTCCGTGGTGTTCGTAAGCGACATCACCCACGCAGCCAGGATCAGCGCGGGGAAAAAAGTCAGGATAGAAGAATATGCCGCGCCCTTCGAGTTCATGAAAACGCCATGCTGGAAGCTACGCCAGAAGGCGCGGCGAAGCAGGCTGAGAGTGCGAAGCATATAGGGCATTAGAGTAACAGTGGAGGGTAGCTAATCGCCAGTTCACTGTTTTGGTTCAAATCCGGCTCGGCCACGTGATATAAAAGGCCTCAGAGCATCGATATGAGTATCGCTAAAGAACAAGCGAAGAAATTACTGGAACAGTTACCCGAGTCTGCCACTTGGGACGACATCATGTACCAGTTATACGTCCGCGCCAAGATCACTCAGGGATTGAAAGATATTGAACAGGGAAAGCTAGTCTCGCATGAGGAAGTGAAACAGAGATTCCCTGAATGAGCAAAATCGAGTGGTCTCAGACGGCCCTTCTCGATTTGACCAACATCCACTCATACATTTCCGCCGATTCCAAATTCTATGCAGACCATTTCTTAGCCCGGCTAGTCCAGGCAGCCGAACGTGCGGGCAAGCACCCACAATCGGGGCGGCGGGTTCCGGAAGCCGACGACGACACCATCCGCGAACTCATTTTTCAGAATTATCGAATTGTCTACCAATACCGAGAAGACGCTGTTCGCATTGTCACTGTCCTGCACGGAGCTAGAGATCTAAGCCAAAAAGACCCAAAACCCTGGGACATTTAAAGCCAAAAAAATCGCGGGCCATCTCTGACCCACGATTCTAATCAAATTACTTCCAGCAGCTCTACTCTGCTGCCATCTCTTCCTGTTCGCCTTCGGTGCGGAGTAGTTCCAGTGCGCGCTCGGCTTCTTCATAAGCGGCTGAAACTTCTTCCTGCACTTTGGCTGCCGCTTCTTCCAGTTCCGGCGCCAGCTTGACGTTGCGATAGTACTCCATGCCGGTTCCGGCCGGGATCAAGCGGCCCACGATGACGTTCTCCTTGAGTCCGCGCAGGTGGTCCACCGCGCCGTTGATGCTGGCTTCGGTAAGCACGCGCGTGGTCTCCTGGAAGCTCGCTGCCGAGATGAATGAATCGGTCGAGAGCGAGGCCTTGGTGATTCCCAATAGCAGCGGACGGCCTGTAGCCGGCTTGCCGCCATTGGTGATGACCTTCTCGTTCTCTTCGCGGAAGCGGAACTTATCCACCTGCTGTTCCAGCAGGAAGGTGGTGTCGCCCACATCTTCCACTTTCACCCAACGCATCATCTGACGAACGATGACTTCAATGTGCTTGTCGCTGATCGTTACACCCTGCAAGCGATAGACTT
>JAOAPL010000273.1 GCA_025462925.1 Acidobacteriaceae bacterium | reverse complement strand
CTCAGACAAGGCCCAGATCGAAGCGGCAGCGTTGCAACTCAGCTTTGCCAAAATCACCGCGCCTATCGGCGGACAGATCGGATTGCGAAAAGTGGACGTCGGAAACATTGTTCACGCATCCGACCCTACCGGAATTGCCGTGATCACTCAGCTTCAACCAATAGCCGTCGTCTTCACACTTCCTGAAGACCAACTGCAAACGACTATGCAGGCGATGCGACGGGGCCAACTCACGGCCGATGCCTATACCAGGGACGACAACACGAAAATCGTCAGCGGCACGCTGCTAACGGTGGACAACGCAATCGATCCGACTACGGGCACCAGCAGATTCAAGGCAATATTCCAGAACCAAAATCGCGAGCTTTGGCCAAACCAGTTTGTGAATATCCATTTGCTCATTGAGGTAAAGAAGAATGCGATCACGATTCCTTCGGCTGCAATCATCCGAGGTTCGAGCGGATCACTGGTGTATGCGGTCAAGCCGGACGGCACAGTCGAGGCCCGCAATGTCCAAGTCGGAGTAGTGGAAGGGGCCACGGCGCAGGTGGAAAGTGGCCTCAACCCCAACGATGTAGTGGTCACGGATGGACAGGACAAGTTGCAGAATGGGGCAAAAGTCATGGTCCAACCTCCAGCGGGACAGAGCCCAGGACGCGGAAATCGAACCGCGCAAAATGAGCCAGGCCCAAGCGGGTCAGGGGGCGAATCTTTTCGTCAAGGTCAGCAGGCCGGATCAGCGGAACAGTCCGGCAGCCAAAGCGGACAGACAGGCCAGCCAGGTGCTACGGGTTTAGCGGGACCGGGCGGGCAGAGTTTCCAGCCGAGTCCTGCAGGTGCTCCGAATGCGCCCGCTTTGGGCATAGCCAATCCTAACAATCCAAACGATGCGCGCAGGCATGATCGCACGGGAGCGAACCGGAAACACCCATGAACCCGTCCCGGATATTTATCGAACGTCCAGTCGCGACGTCGCTGATGATGATAGGCGTGATGCTGGTGGGCATTTTGGCATATCGCCAACTGCCGGTCTCGGCGTTGCCGCAAGTCGATTACCCCATCATTCAAATCACCACGTTCTATCCCGGAGCCAGTGCGGATGTAATGGCTTCAGCCGTTACCACGCCACTGGAACGTCAAATGGGACAGCTGCCAGGGCTGAACCAGATGACTTCCACGAGTTCGGCTGGAAGCTCCATCGTGGTGCTTCAGTTCAATCTGGAAGAGAACATCGACGTAGCCGAGCAGGAAGTCCAGGCGGCAATAAACGCGTCCGGTACTTTTCTGCCGCGCGATCTTCCGAACCCGCCCATTTACAGCAAGACGAATCCGGCCGATGCGCCGGTGCTTACGTTGTCGCTCACGTCAGACACTGTTCCCCTTAATAAGGTTGAGGACTTAGCTGACACAGTCCTGGCGCAGAAGATTTCACAAGTCTCCGGTGTGGGCATGGTCTCCATCAGTGGAGGACAGAAGCCTGCGGTTCGCGTTCAGGCGAACCCAACGGCGTTGGCGTCGTATGGACTTGGCATGGATGATTTGCGCGCAACACTTGCGGCGGCCAATGTGGACCAAGCCAAAGGATCTATTGAGGGTCCGCGGCAATCGTTCACCATCGGCGCAAATGATCAGTTGATGAGCAGCGCCGAATATCAGCCGCTGATCGTTGCCTATCGTAACGGCTCCCCTGTGCGCTTGTCCGATGTGGCCAGCGTTGTGGACAGCGCAGAGAACACCAAGCAAGCTGCATGGGAGAACACCACGCCGGCAGTCATCCTGAACGTGCAGCGACAGCCCGGCGCAAACATCATCGCTGTCGTGGATCGTATCCGGGCGATTCTGCCTCAGCTGCAATCGGCACTGCCAAAGAGCGTAAAGGTGAGTTTCCTCTCGGATCGCACAGAGACGATTCGCGCTTCAGTCGCTGACGTTAAGTTTGAATTGATGTTGACCGTTGGGCTCGTGGTAATGGTCATCTTTCTCTTCTTGCGAACTTTTGCGGCAACCGTGATCCCTAGCGTGGCTGTGCCACTGTCACTCGTTGGCACGTTCGGGATCATGTACCTGCTGAATTACAGCCTGGACAATCTATCGCTGATGGCGCTGACGATATCCACTGGCTTCGTGGTGGACGACGCCATCGTGATGATTGAAAACATTGCGCGCTTTATCGAGCGAGGCGATTCGCCAATGGAAGCAGCGCTGAAGGGGTCTGAGCAGATCGGATTCACCATTGTCTCGCTGACAGTTTCGCTCATCGCTGTGCTCATCCCGCTGCTCTTCATGGGTGATGTCGTCGGGCGTTTGTTCCGCGAATTTGCAGTAACACTGGCCGTCACGATCCTGGTCTCTGCTTTCGTCTCGCTCACGCTCACGCCAATGATGTGCGCCAAACTCTTGCGGCATCAGAAAGAAGAAGACCAAGGGCAGTTCTATCGATGGTCTGAGCATGTATTTGAGACCGTCATCGCAAAGTACGGCGTCACGCTGCAATGGGTCTTGAAGCACCAGTTTCCAACGCTGCTGGTCACCATCGGAACTTTGGTTTTGACCATCCTACTGTACATATTTGTCCCCAAGGGCTTCTTTCCCGTCCAAGACACGGGGCAGATCCTCGCTATTTCTCAGGCCCCGGCTTCAATCTCATTTCCCGCAATGATGGATCGTCAGCAGGCGCTGGGAAAAGTGATCCTGGAAGATCCAGATGTGACTAACCTTTCTTCATTCATCGGCGTGGACGGCGTCAATACCACCGGCAACAGCGGACGCATTCAGATCAACCTGAAGCCGCGCGATGAGCGCGCTGCGTCTGCATCGGACATCATCCGGAGGTTGCAGCCGAAAGTCGCGCAAGTGCAGGGAATCGATCTCTACATGCAGCCGGTCCAGGACCTTACCGTGGAAAGCTCGGTGAGCCGCACGCAATACCAGTACACGCTGGAAGACGCTGACGTGAATGAGTTGAACACCTTCACGCCACGGCTGGTGGAGAAACTCAAGAGCTCTCCGGAGTTGCGTGATTTGGCGACGAACCAGCAAACAGGCGCGCTGGAGGCCTCGATTTCAATCGATCGCGACACTGCTGCGCGGCTGGGCATCTCGCCGCAGCAGATCGATGACGCTCTGTACGACGCCTTCGGTCAGCGACAGGTGTCAACGATGTTCACGCAGCTTAATCAGTACCACGTAATTCTGGAGGTGTCGCCGGATTTCCAACGTGATCCGAATTCGCTAAAAGACATTTACGTGCGTTCTTCATCCGGCGCGAGCGTCCCCATGTCGAGCTTCACGCACGTCGAGACGAGGAACACGTCCCTGACGGTCAACCACCTGGGACAGTTCCCGGCAACGACGATCTCATTCAATCTGGCTCCGGGCGAATCGTTGGGAAATGCAGTGCAGGCGATCCAGAATGCAGAGCAAGAGATTGGTATGCCGCCAAGCATCCACTCGAGTTTTCAGGGAAG
This sequence comes from Acidobacteriaceae bacterium, assembly GCA_025462925.1. Lineage (GTDB taxonomy): Bacteria > Acidobacteriota > Terriglobia > Terriglobales > Acidobacteriaceae > JAICLA01. The sequence goes on along the minus strand of JAOAPL010000273.1, from coordinate 4,055 downwards.
TGCGGCGGCATTTCAATCGTCACTCAAGAACGAGCCGTTCCTGATCCTCGCGGCGCTGATCACCGTTTATATAGTGCTCGGCGTGCTGTATGAGAGTTACATACATCCGGTAACTATTTTGTCCACGTTGCCGTCGGCGGGTGTCGGCGCTCTGCTGGCGCTGCTACTTTTCCGCATGGACCTCGGAGTAGTCGCGCTCATTGGAATCGTGCTGCTGATCGGCATCGTCAAGAAGAATGCGATCATGATCATCGACTTCGCTCTGGAAGCGGAGCGAAACGAGGGGAGATCTCCGGAGGAATCGATCTATCAAGCATCGCTGTTGCGATTCCGTCCGATCATGATGACCACGTTGGCCGCGATGTTTGGTGGATTGCCACTGGCCTTGGGCCGCGGCACCGGATCTGAATTGCGTCACCCGCTGGGTGTGACTATCGTCGGCGGACTGCTCTTGAGCCAAGTGCTTACGCTTTACACGACGCCAGTTATTTACCTGTATTTCGACCGGCTGGCGCGGCGATTTGAAAAGCTGCGGATAGGAAACAGGATTCCGCAAGCTGTGCCCGGAGATTAGCGAAGTCCAATGAGCATCTCGGCTCCATTCATCCGGCGACCGGTAGGCACATCGCTGCTCGCGCTTGCGATCTTGCTTGCGGGCGGAGTAGCGTTCTTTTTCCTTCCTGTCTCCCCGCTGCCGGAAGTTGAGTATCCGACAATCTCAGTTTCGGCCGGGTTGCCGGGCGCGAGTCCGGAAACGATGGCATCCGCCGTGGCCACACCGTTGGAGCGGCAGTTCGGCCGCATCGCCGGGATTACGGAGATGACTTCGTCGAGCAATCTGGGTTCAACCAACGTCACGCTTCAGTTCGACTTGAGCCGCAACATTGATGCCGCCGCACGCGACGTGCAAGCCGCCATCAATGCCGCGCGCGGACAACTACCAGCGAACTTGCCCAGCAATCCTACGTATCGGAAGACCAATCCCGCGGACGCGCCCATTATGATCTTGGCGCTCACCTCAGATACGCTGCCGGTAGGCACGATGTATGACGCGGCGGATTCGATCCTGGCGCAAAAGATGTCGCAGGTCAGCGGCGTTGGACAGGTTTCGGTAGGCGGTGGTGCAAAGCCCGCGGTTCGCGTGCAAGTCAACCCATCGCAACTGTCTGCATACGGATTGGGATTAGAGGATGTTCGCGTCGCTCTTCAGCAAGCGAATGCGAATTCGCCCAAAGGTCAGCTCTCCAACGACAACGACATGTTCACTGTCTCTGCCGACGACCAACTGCTTCAGGCCGCCAAATACAAGCCGCTGATCGTTGCCTTTCGTAATGGCGCGCCGGTGCGTTTGAGCGATGTTGCCAACGTCTTCGAGTCGCAGGAGAACATACGCAACGCCGGACTTGCCAATGGAAAGCCGGCGGTACTCATCATTGTCTTCCGACAGCCGGGCGCAAACATCATTCAAGTGGTGGACCGGATCAAGAGCATGATCCCCCTGTTCCAGGCATCAATCAATCCCGCGATTCACATCTCGGTGGCCACTGACCGGACGACCACCATTCGCGCTTCAGTTCACGATGTAGAGATAACGTTATTGATCGCGATTGCACTCGTTGTCCTGGTGATATTCGTGTTTCTCCGGAATCTACCGGCGACTGCGATTCCCAGCGTTGCCGTTCCGCTTTCTCTCGTTGGCACGCTGGCATTCATGTACTTGCTCAACTACACCATCGACAATCTGTCGCTCATGGCGTTAACAATCGCGACAGGATTCGTTGTCGATGATGCGATCGTCGTCATCGAGAACATCGCGCGATACATCGAGGAAGGCATGCAGCCCTTTGAAGCAGCGCTCAGGGGCGCGCACGAGATCGGGTTCACAGTGCTTTCCATGAGCGCCAGCCTGGTTGCTGTATTCATTCCGATACTGCTGATGGGCGGGATCATCGGACGGCTCTTCCGGCAGTTTGCAATAGTGCTGGCCATTGCCATTGGCGTATCTCTGCTGGTGTCACTCACCGTTACCCCAATGATGTCGGCTAAATTCCTGGCATCTGCTGACAAGCGTAAACATGGATTCTTCTATCGTGTCAGTGAGAATGTATTCGACAGGACGCTGGCTTTGTACAGCACGTCGCTTCGGTGGGTGTTGCGGCACTCTTTGCCAGTACTGTTTGTGCTCTTAGGCACGATGGCGCTGGCGGTGTATCTATATATCGGAGTGCCGAAAGGATTCTTTCCTCAGCAGGACACGGGACGTCTCAACGGGTCCATCCTTGCCGCACAAGACATCTCGTTCGAGAGCATGCGCGCAAAGCAGGCCGAGTTCATCCGCATCGTGATGCAGGACCCTGCGGTGGACCAGGTTGTTGCCTTCAACGGTTCGAGTAATAGGGCAAGCGCGTTCATTCAACTCAAGCCGCTTTCCGAGCGGAAGGCTACCGCCGACCAGATAATCACGCGCCTGCGTCCGAAGTTATCCCGCATACCTGGTGCACAATTGTTTTTGCAGTCGGTGCAAGACGTCCGTGTTGGAGGACGGGGCGGCAATGCGCAGTATCAATACACACTTCAAGGGCCCGACATACAGGAATTGAACAGCCAAGTACCGATACTGCTGGCGCGGCTACAGAAAGTCCCTGAACTCCGCGACGTGAACAGCGATCAGCAGAATCGCGGGCTTGAGTCATACCTGGTTGTGGACCGGGACACGGCTTCGCGACTGGGCGTTACTCCGCAGGCAATCGATGCGGTCCTCTATGATTCGTTTGGCCAGCGACAAGTCTCCACGATGTATCGTCAGGTAAATCAATACCACGTGGTGATGGAAGTCCAGCCGCAGTTTGCGAATAGTCCAGACGCGCTGAAGATTATTTATGTGAAGTCGAATACCGGTGATCCGGTTCCACTGAGTGCATTCACGCATTACGAGCTAAGAAACTCAGCATTGACCGTGAACCACCAGGGCCAGTTTCCCGCGACCACCATCACTTTCAACCTTGCACCGGGTGTATCACTTGGCGAGGCGGTGACGGCCATCGATAAAGCCGAGAGTGACATTCACTTTCCCGCCGACATTCATGGCGGATTTCAAGGCACTGCCGCAGCCTTCCAGCAATCGCTTGCGAACCAACCACTGCTGATTGCTGCTGCACTGGCGGCGGTCTACATCGTGCTGGGCATGCTGTATGAGAGCCTGATCCATCCCATCACGATCTTGTCGACGCTTCCTTCTGCTGGCGTTGGCGCGCTGCTGGCTTTGCTCCTGTTTAAAACCGAGTTGAACATAATCGCACTGATAGGAATCATCCTGTTGATTGGGATCGTAAAGAAGAATGCGATTATGATGATCGATTTTGCGCTGGATGCAGAGCGCAAACAGAATCTGAGCTCAGAAGAAGCGATCTTCAAAGCGGCAATGCTGCGCTTCCGCCCGATCATGATGACCACGATGGCCGCGCTCTTTGGCGCGCTGCCGCTTGCATTTGGCACCGGAGTGGGCGCTGAATTGAGACGGCCGCTGGGAATCACAATCGTCGGTGGGCTGCTGTTGAGCCAGATGCAGACACTGTTCACTACGCCCGTCGTTTATCTCTACATGGACCGAATGAGACTGTCATTCGAGCGATGGAAATCACGCCGGCAGCGGCGGACTGATTCCCAGCTCGGAGCCACTGATTAGTTAAGCAAGCCACGAAACATGTGGAGCGCATGCTTTGCAATCTGAGCATCTTCCTGGGATTGGACTACACGAACCACACAGGCGCGCTCAGGAGCGGTAACGATGCTCGCATTCTTGCCATTCAACTCCGGGTTCAGGTTGATCCCTAAATGTCCGAGATCTCGGCAAATATTGCTTCGAACGATGGAGACGTTTTCGCCGATTCCACCCCCTAAACTCCAGCGCTGAATCCGAAGTTACTATTCTGCAATATGAGGTCGCCGATCCTGCTTCTGCAACATGATCAAGGATCCCACCAAGACGAGGATCATCACGGTGAGCAGCGCCAATTCGATCACGGTACGCTGAAACACTGCCTGTTCCGGCAATT
>JAOAPL010000140.1 GCA_025462925.1 Acidobacteriaceae bacterium | reverse complement strand
AATATGTGGTCGGGGAGCAACTTCTATTATCAGAAGCATCGGCTCTGGACAGATTGCACGCCCTACATGCGCTGGGGACAGGCTTGGATGTTCCGCGCTATGGCGCGATTTAAAGCACAGCACTCGGCAGCTTAGGAGAAGGACGCTCATATGTGTGGCATAGCGGGAATGGCGGGTACGGCGGATGCATCCACTCTCCAACTCATGTTGGAACGCATTCACCACCGTGGCCCGAATGACCGCGGCCTGCATGTCGCCGCGGGCTCAGACCCTGCTTCGCGAGCCGCCATTGGCAATACACGTCTCAGCATCCTGGATTTAAGTCCTCTCGGGCATCAGCCAATGTGCAATGAGGACGAGAAGATCTGGGTGGCGTACAACGGCGAGATCTTCAATTTTCAGGAACTTCGCCGTGAACTCATTGCGAAGGGACATGTGTTTCGATCCAACACGGATACCGAGATACTGCCTCATCTGTTCGAGGATTACGGCCCCAAAATGGTCGAGCGCCTCAATGGGATGTTCGCGATCTCGGTCTGGGACGCGCGTGAACGCACTATGTGGCTCTTTCGAGATCGCATAGGTATCAAACCTCTTTACTACACCATTATCGGCGAGCGGCTCTATTTTGCCTCTGAACTTAAATGCCTGTTACTCGTTCCCGGTGTGAACCTAGAACTACGCCCCAAGGCGCTATCAGAGTTCCTTACCCTGCTGTACGTGCCTAACCCGGGGACGATGTTTCAGCACATTCACAAGCTTGCTCCGGCAAGCACCCTAAGATGGAGGGCAGGCCAAGTCAGCATCGACACGTACTGGAGCCCGCGCTTCGGACCATACTTCAATGCACCGGAAGAAGAGCTCGCCGCCGAACTCCGGCAGAAGCTTGCCGCCGCCACTGAGCGGCAGCTCATCAGCGATGTCCCGATTGGGTTTTTCTTGAGCGGTGGGCTGGATTCGAGCACGCTGGTGGCCTGTGCTGCACAATCGCACTCTGATCTGAAGTGTTACACGATTGGTTTCAAAGACGAACACGGAAGACTGGAGCAGTCACAAGACGACGCCCATTACGCCCGCGTCGTCGCTCGGCACTACGGTGCCAAGCTCCGGGAGATAGTCGTCGAGCCGAATGTGGTGGACCTTTTGGAAAAGGTCGTTTACCACATGGATGATCCTGTCGCCGACCATGCCGCTATCGCCACATATCTGATTTGCGAGCAGGCGAAGGACTCGGTAGTTGTCTTGTTAAGCGGGCAAGGAGGCGACGAAGTCTTCGCCGGATATAGGGCGCACATGGTGGACCGCATTACCGCGCGTCTGCGCCAAATACCCCGGCCCCTCCGCGCTGTTGCTCTCCAGAAGCTATTGCCTTTTGTGGCGCGGCACGGATTCACGATGCCTGGCGTCTCAACCGGGCTGCGGCTCGCCTTCACTCGGCACCTTAGCAAACTGCTGCAATTTTCCGAACTTGCACCTCGCAATCAATACACGGCCATCCGTTCCTATTTTCAACCGGAGGAACTGGATCAGCTTTTAGCTCCGGATCTTTCAGCGCGGAGCGACGCGCATGCCTCCCAAGACATTTTTGCAACCCATTTTGATGAGGTGAACGGGGAAGACTTCGTCAACCAGATGCTTTACGTCGACATGAAGACGTTTTTACCGGACCTGAATCTTGCTTACTCGGACAAGATGAGCATGGCGAACTCGATTGAGGTCCGCGTTCCGCTGCTCGACAATGAAGTGATCGATTTCATGTCGCAGGTTCGGCCGGATCTGAAAATCCGCGGCTGGGAACAGAAATACCTGCTCAAGAAGGCAGTAAAAGGGATGGTTCCGGACGCCGTGATCAATCGCCGTAAGGCGGGATTCGGATTGCCGGTGCGTTCTTGGCTTCGCGGAGAGCTTCGCGAAATGCTGCACGACCTTCTCACAGAATCTCGTGTGCGCAGCCGAGGTCTTTTCCAGCCTGTGGTCGTCAGCCGCATGCTGCGCGAGAACCAGAGTGGTGAACGCGATTACACCCTGCAACTCTGGGCCCTACTTACATTGGAATTGTGGTATCAGGGCTTCACGGAACAAACAACGTGCACGGCGGCGGTGGCGCGCTGAAAATCTGGATCGATCTCGACAACTCTCCGCACGTCCTGTTTTTCGCGCCCATTATTCGCGAACTACACAGGCGAGGAGTCGAAACCGTTGTCACCGTGCGCCGCTGCTCGCAGACGCAGGAATTGGCGGAACGCCATAACTTGAATTTCACCGTAATCGGGCGGCACATTGAGAAGAGCTCGTTACTGGTGAAGGCATCTGGTACGTTGCTGCGCAGTGTGGCGCTCGCCAACTTCATTCGCAAGCACCGTGTCAGCGCCGCCGTGAGTCACGGATCCCGTTCTATGGTGATCGCTGCCGGCATACTTGGGATTCCGGTGCTCACTACGTATGATTACGAATTCGTTTCCTCGAGCGTCTTTCGAGCCTTCTCTCGCGTATTGCTCGTGCCGGAGGTGATTCGCGAGCAGATGCTTGCTCAGGGAGTCCCGTCGACACAGCTCCGCACTTATCCGGGTTTGAAGGAAGAAGTATACGTTTACGATGCTAAAGCAAATGCTGACATTGACTATGAGCTTGGCGTGGAACCGGGTGCCAGACTGATCACTGTGCGTCCTCCGGCAACCTGGGCTCACTACCACACAGAGAGTAGCAACCGGCTCTTTCGGACTTTGTTGCACAAACTCGCAGACGAACCGAACGTCGCAGTGTTGATCCTGGCGCGTTCGTCTGGCCAGGAGCAGGAGTTGCGGCGCAGTTTTTCACTAGATACCGAGAAATTCCGAATCCGAAGCCAGGCGCTGGACGGGCTCGCGCTGCTGGTCCGATCCTCCGCCGTCTTCAGCGGCGGCGGCACCATGAGCCGCGAAGCTGCC
>JAOAPL010000255.1 GCA_025462925.1 Acidobacteriaceae bacterium | reverse complement strand
AGCCATTGATGCCGGCGAGAATTCAGGCAGCAACTCCTTTGTGGCCCCTACGACGGACCTCTTCGGTGGAACCCGGCCTGTAGGTGCGAAAGTTGATATTGGTGCTCACGAATATGGTTCCACACCGGGCACCTATCTTTGGCAACTCCGCACCAGCAACTAGCAGGCCCCATAGCACGGTTCTTTTTGCCCACGTTAGTTTAAACAGGGTGGATCTGGATGCCTTAGTGACTTCAGATTCTAACGGGAATGATGGGGTAAAGTGGCTCATGATTCAAATATCGGAGCAGCGTTACACTCGCGGCTCGCGTTAGGCCATTATTCCGCCCCGCACGATTCACTGCAATCAGTTTAGCCTTCACAGCCGATCCGGCGCGTCTAGGGTTCAGCACTCCTAAAATCGACTACCTGAAAGAATTCGTCCCGATTGGATGCGAAGCCACTCGGGCATATTGCCCAACGACGACTCGCGGTAGCCGCGTTTCAATAGTGCCAGCACTGTCACAAGCAGCCTTCTCTCGATAAACTACCCGGACGGCAATCGCCAGCAAAATCCATGACAGCCAAAAAACCTTGTTCCAAACGAAACTGCCGGAGAACCCAGCAACAAGCATTCCCCAACAGGCGGCTTCACAGGCCACCACCACTGGGGGGACCAATCCGTTGGCGTCAGCCTGGAAGCGCTGCACCGCTCGGAGTTGTGATCTCACAGCACCCAAGAATAACAGGAGTCCGACAATCCCCATTTCAACTGAAATCCCGAGATAAATGTTGTGTGGGTTGTTGCGGTAGCCAGGGAATCGCGGTGCGTCTCCAACAAACTTGTCGTAGGCGACAGGAAAATTGTCCAGGCCTGCCCCGAAAATGCCATAATGCTTAAAGGCTGTCAATCCTACTTGCCAGATATCAAACCGGCCTGCGGCCCTGCTAATGATGCCCCCCTGCACACGTGTAAAGAATAAGTCTGGCATTGCGAAGAGCAGCAGTATCAGAACGGAAACCGCAAGAACCATGCGCCGGTGAACACCGATCCTATAAACATAAACTACAATCAATGCACCGACAGCGATCAGACTGCCTCGCGACATAGAAAGCAGGATGGCAAACGCAATCACAGCGACAGAGGCCATCATGGCTATTCTGTTGACCCAGCCTCGAGACGAGATGAATCTGCCAAGAGCCAATGACAGCGGTAGAAGCATGATTGCGGCAAACTGATTCGGATTTGTTGTCCTCTCACCCAGCACCAGCGTAGCTCTCTCGCCCCCGCCAGCCCGCATAAAATTCAAGGAGGCATAACCAGCAGCAATGATCCCGCCGAGCATAGCTAACAGAAGCACCCCGCTGAGCTCTTTGCGTGTCATGCGAAAACAAACAGCAGCAACATAGAGAAGGAAAGAAGCGAAAACCGTTGGAAGGCGGCCCAATGCTGTCTCGGGCTCTAATGCCCACAGCACGGTCAGGGCACTCCAGAGAACAAACAGCCCCCACCACAGGGCAGCTCGCGGTGGCCGCTCCAATCGTCTTGTCACAATCCCTGTCGTTAGCAGAATAAGCCCTGAGGCAGCGCCGATAATAAAGTTTAGCGTGGTCCCGATGCCTTCTTTGTCAAGTGCTGCAACGGAGTCGAACGGGAGAATGAATGCAAACATTCCCAGGGACATCTGTACCGGCCACAGCAATACAAGAGGAATTGCGGCTACAGGGATTAGAAAAAGCCACTGCTCACGTGCAATCACCACGCCCAAGAAGCCTGCAGTACCGATCAGCAATAGTTTAGAAAAGTTACGTGCCATACGCGATGATGGGCAGACTGTGCACGAACGCGATGTCACTCACAGTCGCGGAGGGTTTACCGAGGAGATGGAATCTCCGAGACGCAGACGGCAAAACAGCGCCCGCTACAGCACGGTCGCGAACGGCGAACACGTAGCCTGCCAAATATCGAAGCGCCCGCAACGTGTGAATCAAGCCGTGCTGAACCAGCACTGGCTGGGCGACGCCGAAAACTAAAAATGGGAGAACCCCGACTGACACGATGACGCGCCGGAGCGATTAGGCAGCAGGCCGCACAGGCTGCATCAGATCAGCGGATTGGCGCTTGTATGCAAAAGCCATGTCATGGCGGTCAATTTCACAGAGACACAGAATTTCATCACTCGGAACGTATTCGGGAACGATGCTCTTCAATTTGGTGACAAGGCCGTAGACATTCTTCGCCTCCAGAAGTCTAGACAGTTCGTCGAGTGAAACTAGTACTTGATCGAAATGCGAAGTTCCACCATTTAACACTCGAATTTTCTCGTGAGTGGTCCGGCTGATTCCCTCTCCATCCAGTCTGAGCTCTTCGACGAGTTTTTCTCCGGGTCGAAGCCCTGTGAAAACAATGGTGATGTCTTTGTCGGGTTCCATCCCCGAAAGACGAATCAAGTTTTTCGCGAGATCGACAATGCGCACTGGGTCTCCCATGTCCAGCACAAATATTTCTCCTCCGCGTCCCATGGTTGAGGCCTGTAGAACCAGCTGGACGGCTTCGGGAATCGTCATGAAATAGCGCGTAGCTTCAGGATCGGTCACCGTCACTGGGCCGCCCTGAGCGATTTGCTGCTGGAAGATGGGCAACACACTCCCATTGCTTCCCAATACATTGCCAAATCGCACTGACATGAATCGGGTGTGTTTCTGGTTTTGTAGGCTGAGGGTGATGAGCTCTGCCACTCGCTTTGTCAGACCCATGATGTTGGTGGGATTCACCGCTTTATCCGAGGAGATCATTACGAAGTCCCCTACCTGATATTGCTTGGCGACAAGCGCGACGTTGTAGGTGCCGAAAACATTATTGGTCACCGCTTGGAAGCAATTGCGCTCCATCAATGGGACGTGTTTGTACGCAGCAGCGTGGAAAACCGAATCCGGCCGGTGTAAAGCAAACACATCACGTAGCAGACGAACGTCCAAGATATCCCCGACTACCGGATGGCAATCGAGTTCAGGAAATCTCGTCCCCATCTCCATACAGATCTTGAAGAGGTCATTCTCAGATCTCTCGAATAAAACTATTCTCCTGGGATGGAATTTAGCCACTTGACGCACGAGCTCCGAGCCAATCGAGCCTCCAGCGCCAGTAATGAGCAGTACTTTGTCTTTGAACTTCGCACTGATGTTCTTGACGTCAAGGGTCACTTGTTCGCGGCCGAGCAGATCCTCGACCTGGACATTTCGCATTTGACTCACTGAGCTTCTGCGGCCAATTCGCTCACCCACGGCTGGAAGGATCTTCAGATCAACCTTGCATTCACGGCACTTGCTAATGATCTGCTGAACCTGCTTTCCTCCTGCAGAAGGTATGGCGATCAGCACGCATTCTACTTTGTTATCGAAAATCAGTTTGGATAGAACATCAGTGCTTCCCAGTACTTTCACGCCATGGATCTTTAATCCTTTCTTCGTGCGGTTGTCATCGACAAAACCAATGGGCTTGTAATCGAGCTCAGGATTACGCTTCAATTCGCGCACGATCGTGCTCCCTGCCTGACCCGCGCCCACGATTAATGTCTTTTTTTGCGGGGCGAACTTTTGAGCATGCTCTGTATATGCTCTGACTGCAAACCGCGCCCCCGCGATCACGATGATGGTGAGCATCATGTCAATCGCGATAACCGAGCGGGGGTACGGCGTAGGACGGAGCAGGTAAACAACCAGTGCACTCCCGACAGCCGCTTTGGTAATATCCAACAGATCGCTCATTCCCGCATATCGCCACCAGCCGCTCAAGAGACTGAAGTAGTAGAAGAGTGAGAGCTTCACCAGCAGAATCAGCGGCAGCGTTTGCAGGAAGACCAGACCATCGGAATCATTGAGAGAGAAATCGAATCGCAGAAGAAAGCTGGCATAGTAGGCGAGAACCACCAGGGAAATATGCGAGCACAGAATGAGCAGCTTGCGATAGCTCCTAAAATTCCATGACCGCTTGCTCTTTGGCTCACTTGTGTCATTCGAAGCATTTCGGAAGATTAAGAAAGACATGGTGGGACCCTCGAAACAGGCCGTGAAAACAAAGCCTTGCTCGCTTCGCTTATTGAATGCTCGCGTTTGAAGGACGCCTCGACATTATCGCGCGAGTCAGCTCTTCTCCGACCATTGGCAGGTCAGTTTCAACGGGAGCACTGCACTAGATTTCAGAGAGCGCGCCTGTGTCCGCACTGCAAGCGCCCCGCCTGTGTCCGCACTGCGCCCTTACCGCAAGTTCAGTCCGGGTAAAAGTCTTTCGCAGCCACTTCGTCAATCCAAGCTCTCAGTTTGGCCGCTAGAACTAGCACCAGTGGCTCCGCCAGAATTTGCGCGGGATACCCGCGGACAAAGAATTCCTCTAGACCGTCTTTCGCGAAGGATCTCAAGCTGAACTCTGGCCTCTTGTATCTCGCGCACTGTCTCGCCGGGCTCACATGTAGAATTCGTCCCGGGTATAATTGCGGAACATAACTGTATGCGGCATGCGCACTGCATTCCGAGACTAGTTGGGCGGCTGGCTTAGTCCAGAACTCGCTAAGTCTCTTCAAGGATTTCTTCCTCCATGGCAAGGCTCCTGGCAGAGCCACAAGAAGCACGGAGTACGGGTCTCGGCGGCCGCGCAACTCTTTCCATCGCATGCCGCCGCGCCAACTAAACCACCATTGCTGCACTCTGAAATAGAAATCGTCGACTAGCGATGTGCGCTTAAGCAGCCCCCAGTTGTAAGTATCCAACATGGCAAGCAAACCTACCGTTTGTCCCTGCCTTCGGAGCTGCTGCGCCATTTCTAAAGCTATAGTACCTCCCATGCAGTATCCGGCCAAAAAATATGGCCCCTGCGATTGAATCAACTGGATTTTCTTGAGAAAGTTTGCTGCCATATCCTCGATTCGCGTAAGGGGAGGCTGTTTGCCGTCAAGCCCTTGAGGCTGCAAACCGTAAACCGGCTGGTCCGAACCCAGGTGCTGTGCCAGACTCCGGTACATCAGTACGCTCCCTGTTTGCCCAGGAAGGCAGAACAGAGGTGGGAGGGTTCCGCCAGCCTGTATTGTGACAACGCACGCGTCGTTCGAGTCCGCCACCGAAACGAGTTTAGCCAGAGTTGCTATTGTCGGGGCCTGGAAAAGAGCGCCCACAGGAATCGAGCGCTCGAATTTCTGTTCAATTTGCGCAAATAAACGTGCGGCACGGAGCGAGTCTCCACCCAATTCAAAGAAATCGTCATTCACACCGATAGGCCGCTTGTCGAGAACCGATTCCCAGAGCTCAACCAGTCGCGATTCAATCGGGCCGCTTGGAGCCACGTGCCCTGAAAAGCGGACACCTTCAAGCTGCTGGCTGTTGATTGCCGCTCGCTGTTTCTGAATCGCTAGCTCACCGACTCGTGTTTCTGGGCTGTTGCACATTGCTTCGAGCACGGCGCGATAGTCTTCGAAAATTTGCCGAATGGTGGCCGCTTCAAACAGGTCAGTGTTGTACTCAAGTGCGATCTCCAATTGTCTTCCGATGGTCAAGAACACGGCCAAATCATATTTGGCGGTCCCCACGTCGAGTGGAACTCGATTTATCGTTAACCGCGGGGATTGAATTCCACCTTTTGGAGAATCCTGCAAAATGAACATTACCTGGAACAGACGGTTGCAATTCAAATCTTTTCGCGGATCGATTTCTTCAAGCAGCCTCGCAAAAGGCAGATCCTGGTACGAGTAAGATGTGAGGGCGGACTTGCGAACCCGGGCGAGCAAGTCGCGGAATGTCGGATTTCCTGATAAATCTGTGCGAACCACGAGGTCATTGGCAAAACGACCAATCAGTCCTTCCACTTCTGTCAAGCGGCGATTCGCAGCACACGAGCCAACCGCAATGTTATTACTACCGCTGAAACGATGGAGAATGCACTGGAAGCCCGCCAGCAACGTCATGAAGAGACTTACCCTTTCATGCTGACTGAGCGTCTTTAGTGAATTTGTTAACTCTTCAGACAGGATGTGTCGCGCTGTCGCCCCTACAAAGGTGCGTCGCAATGGGCGAGGATGATCGGGTTCCAGAAGGTGAGGTTCGGTCCCGCCAGCGAGTTGGCGTTTCCAGAACGAGAGTCGTGATTCCATTCCTGTCCCTTGCATCTGCTTCTCATGCCATCGGATGAAATCGGCATATTGGAATCCGCTCGGCACAGGCTGGAGACTTGAGTTACGCCCTAAGAACGATTCATAAATTCCAAACAACTCCCGAAGCAGAATGCCCGTGGACCAATCGTCGCAGATGAGGTGATGGGTCGTCAGTAAGAGGGCATGTTTATCCGGCGAAAATTGCAGCAGACGCGCTCGCAAAGCGGGTTCGTATCTTAGATCGAAAGCACGGCCCGCTTCTTCATTCGCGATTCGCCGAAATTCCGCATCTCTTTTTCCTGGTGCTTCCCCGAGAGCTGTAAGATCAGTCACCGAAATATCAACCGGTCGCTGCTGCAGTACGATCTGGATCAATTGGTCATCCAGGAAACGGAATACGCTACGAAACACCTGCTGGCGAGCTTGCAATTCCTGAAGTGCGTGTCGCATGGCCTCGTGGTTCAATGTGCCAGCAATTTCCAAAGCTAGCGGAAAATTAAAAATGGCGCTGTTCGAATTTTGCGGGTCGCGCACCCATGACCGTTGATCTGCAAACCACCCCGGCACCACGAATGCGTCCTGGGCAGACAGCTCCGAATATGCTCGGCTGATCCTGTCCAGAAGGTGCATCGATTGGCCCACGCTTGTTGCGTTCAAATGATCAGGGTTATCTAGCCACAAGGATTGATTTTCGGGCGTCATGACTTACTGATTGATTGGAAGCTGGTTCCGGATAGCCAATCGCGATATCTCTGAAACCTTCATCCACGGATTGTGCGCGATGGTCTCAAGTACAGATGCAAAATCCTCCACCAGTCCCGTGACAGTGGTCAGTTTGAAAAGGTCAGGGTTGTATTGCACTCGACCAGTGATACCGACAGGTCTGTCTTCCCAGACGAAGTAGAGGTCCCACCTCGCTCCGCCGCTCTGAACGTCCATCGGCGTGAGGTCCCAGCCCGGGCCAACGTCTGGGACAGCAGGTTCAAGAGACGCCGCAACCTGAAAAACCGGATTGCGGCTTGGTTCCGGTTTGATTCCAAGAGATCTGAAGACGGACTCAAAAGGCACATCGTCGTTTGCGAGCGCTCCTAAGATCACGTCTTGAGTTCGCGACAGTATTGTTGCAAACGTCGGATCATCGGATAAATCAGAGCGCAGTCCGACGGGATTGAGGAAGTAGCCCATGAGACACTGGACCTCTGATCGATCGCGGCCCGCAGGGGTAACAGTGCCAACTATGATGTCGCTCTGGCCCGTATAGCGATACAGCAGCGCGATGAAAGCGGCCATGAGCGTCACAAAAAGCGTTACGTTGTAGCGTTGGCTCAATCTTCTCGCCGCTGCCGCCACATTCTTGGACAGCGCGAAGCGATAGATCCTACCATTGAATGTTTGGGTGGCAGGACGAGGGAAATCCATCGGCCACTGAAGAACCGGCAGCGCGCCAGAGAGTTGGTTTCTCCAATGCACCATTTGCTTCGCAAAAACTTTTTCTGTGAACCATCGGCGCTGCCAATCGACATAGTCAGAGTACTGAATGGGTATTTCGGGCAATGGAGTTGACTGGCCGATGGAAAACGCCTCGTAAAGCCTTGCCAATTCCAGAAAGAAGACATTGTAGGCGGTCACACCGTCGATGATGATTTGATGGGCGAAAACAAAGAGCCAATATTCTTCATCGCTTAACCTAGCCAATCGGAATCGGACCGGGGGACACTCGCTCAGGTGGAAAGGACGCTGAAGTTCATGAGCCGCCAGGCGCAAGGCTTCAGCCTCCCGCTCATGCTTCGGAAGACCTCGGATGTCGAATAAAGGCAACGAAATCGAATTGGGTGTTGGGTGGACCACCTGGACCGGATTTCCATTCTTGTTCTCGAAGCTTGTGCGCCAACTTTCATGACGTCTCAGGATTTCAAGAATGCATCGCTTGAGGACGCTCAAGTCCAAGGGACCATTACGGTGAATCGTAATGGACTCGTTATAGAGGAGCGGCATACTGGCCGTGGCCCGGGACCGATACCAAAGCTGTTCTTGAGCCAGCGACAGGTGCGCCGGCCCACTGTAAGGACGAGGAGCGATGCCACGATCGTCGGCTCCATTTCGCTCGAGGTCACCGCGCAAGTACTTCTCCAGCAGTTTGCGCTTGGCCTCTGAAAGATGTGTGACTTCAGGTATCAAGAATTCATTTCCTGCCTAGCGTTGCTGGATGGAGCCGCAAGCTGTAGCGCTTCGTCTTCGCTCATTACCTCCAGTTTGGCAACAAGAAGCTGCTCGATCTCCGCAGACAGCTCAGCAACTGTAGGACTATTGAAAAGACTGAGTAACGGCAATTCGATGTTAAAAGTATCTCGGACTCGCGCGATCACTTGTGCTCCCAGAAGGGAATTTCCTCCCAAGTACAGGCTGGCACTCCTGGCGAACTGTACATTGGTGGTGTAATCCGGCGACCAGCTCAAGTAATTGCGCGGAACTTCGCTAATCAAGTGATTTACCGCAGTCATTATTCGCGTTTTGGGATCTTCTTGTGGAAGCGATCTCATCCGGTCCAAGGCCGCGTAACCGTTTGTAAAGGCTTGCACTCATTTTCCTGATGAGCCACAGGAGAACTGGATTAATCTGGAGAAAGGCGGGCAAGGCTACCGCACGCCCACCCCTGTGAATTTTGAACTCATTAACACCAGGCCTGTCTGCGAGCGCGCCATCATAGATGGCTCTTATACGGCCCGATTCCCGCGCACTGAGCCGCCAATAATGCAGCAGGAGGTCAGGGGCCCGGAGTCTCAGTCCTATGTCTGAGTGGACGCTCGTATTTAGAACAATTGTGTTGTCCAGGAGACAACCAATCTCAAATGACACCAGTTTCTGACCTGAGAATGCACCCAGTACGACAAGTTCTGGAAACTGGAACAGCGCACTCGACCACCGTACAAAACCACTTTTCTGCGTCCGATCAGCTCGGAATCCATACTTACTTCTCTGATAAAAGGAAAGATAAACGTTGTATGCTTTCGCACAAAACTCCTTTTCGTCCACGAGGCGCCGGACCACAACATCCTTATTCATGGCGGTCTTGAGATTCCGTTGTGAGCTCTTTCGCATTTTTCGGATCTCATATTGGCAGAGGTCCTCAAAGACGATGAAGTTGAGGTACGAATTGTGCGCTTGTCCAGGGTGTACTCCGTATTGGCATACGTCGAACTTGCTAAACGCTTCTCCTACCTTCCCTATGTCGTATTTTTTGAAAGGCAGTAGAGGTTTATAGCAAAAGAGGTGTCCTCTTTTCCACCAGACATCGTTCTGTTTGACCACCTTCGATCCCATAGTTTTTGCAAATTGCGCATACCTGTCCACGGTCATATTCGACCAAAGATGACTTAAGTTCTGCGGGAGCGTATCCGGCGAGGACATGAATTCGCGCTTTGATTGGATTACTGCGATCATCAGATGGGGAGAGTGCCGATCAGGCTCTCTTTAGTATTCGCTGATTCCTTGGCGATCCATTCTCGAGGGCCGGAGTTGTGACAATTGTTGCAAGGGATTGATTGCTGCAGATTCCAGCACAGTCTTAATATCCTCTACGAACCGAATGATTGTTGGCGTTTCAAACAGGTCGGGATTGTATTGCACACGTCCTATCCATCCGGTTTGCTGTTCGATGAACGCGAGATATAGATCCCAAAATGCTCCGCCACTCTCGGCGTCCATCGATGTAACCGACCAAACTGGATGGAGGCCCGACATGGGTGGCTGCAGAGATATCGCCACAGTAAATAAAGGATGGCGGCTCGGATCTTGTTCGGCCATGAGCTCTCCCGCGAGGAACTCGATCGGCACGTCGTCATGGGACATAGCCTCGGAAGTTACTCGTTGCGTTTGTCTCAACAACTCACTGAATGATGGGTCTTCAGAAAGGTTAATTCGCAGAGCTACAGGGTTGAGAAAGTGACCAAGCAACCCCTGAGCTTCGGATCGTTTGCGACCAGCCCGGGAAAAAGTGCCCACGATGATGTCGTCCTTCTCGTGTAGCTATGAAGAAGTGAGGTGAACGCGGCCTGAAGGAACGTAAATAATGTGACACCTTCCCTCCGGCACGATTCTTTGACAGTGTTGCCTAATTGGCCGGCAATGAGAAGGATTTGATTGCACCCCGAAACGTCTGAACAGCCGAACGCACGTGGTCCGCGGGCCACTGTAAGACAGGAAGCTCTCCTGCAAGGCGCGTCCGCCAATATTCCACTTGCCTTTTCAATTCCCCCCTGCCAGCAACTCGCGCTGCCAACAAGCATAATTGGCGTACTGAATGGGCCGCTGCGGAAGTGGAGATACCTTGCCGGTGGAGAAGACATCGTACAACTGTGCCAGTTCCGATAGAAACACCTGGTACACAGATACCCCATCGACGATGCTCCGGTGTGCGGTCATGATCAGCCTGTAGTCTGCCTCGCCTGCTCTCACCACTGAGAGTCGGAGTAACGGTCCCCTCTGCAAGTCGAATGCTCGGGGGGCGGGTTCGCCGCGAGATCGAGCAGCGATTGCATGTGGCCTCTGAAAGATGTGTGACTTCAGGTATCAAGAATTCTTTACCTGTCTTAGTGTTGCTGGCTGGAGCCGCAAGCGCGCTTCGTCTTCGCTCATTGCATCTAGTTTGGCAACCAGAAGTTGCTCGATCTCCGCAGACAGCTCAGCAACTGTCGGATGATCGAAAAGGCTTAGCAGGGGCAGTTCTACATCAAAAGCATCCCGGACTCGCGCGATCACTTGCGCTCCCAGAAGGGAGTTCCCTCCCAAGAGAAAAAAATTGTCATTCACGCTCGCGCCATCCAAACGCAAGAGCTTCGTCAGAATTGCTGCAATACGTTCTTCCACTGGCGTACGTGGGGCAATGTAGTCGTCTTCACTCAGCGGATGCGCTTGTGTTGGCATTGGAAGCGCATTTCGATCGATCTTGCCGCTCGCGCTCAAGGGGAGGCTGTCTAAACGAAAAAAGGCGGCTGGAACCATGTATTCAGGCAAATTCAAAAGCAAAAATTCGCGCAGTGCTTTGTCTGTGAGACTTGCATTCGTTTTCGGCACGATATATGCAACTAGGTGTTTATCGCCTGGGGTGTCCTCTCGAGCTATAACAACACTGGCTTGCACCATGGGGTGGCGATCAAGCGCAGTAGCAATCTCGCTCGTTTCGATGCGATAGCCGCGGATTTTAACTTGGTCGTCAGTCCGACCCAAGAATGCTATTTGACCATCCGGCAGGGAGCAAGCCATGTCTCCTGTTCTGTACAGACGGGCGCCCGGTTGTTTGCTGAAAGGATTTGGAATAAAGCGTTCGGCCGTAAGATCCGGGTTCCGATAGCCCCTCCCCAGACCTACACCACCAATGTACAGTTCGCCAGGAGTGCCAGCCTGTACTTGCCGCAAATTGTCATCCAATATGTAGACCTGCATATTTGTGATTGGCCGACCAATTGACGGCAGGCGATCCGGACGTCCATCTGGTGATATGGTCCCAGATGTCGTTACGACCGTACACTCGGTGGGACCATAGTTATTCACAACTGCAAAGGGCAGCGTTGCCGATGGGTAATGACGCAATGTGTCGGCTCCGGTTAATAGAATGCGCAGGGCGGTATTCGAGGGCCATTCCAGTTGCATCAGTTGTTCGGCCATCGGTGTGGGAGCAAACGCGATAGTAATCGCGTGCTTCACAAGCCAATCACGAAAGAGCTCAGGACTGCTGCGAGTATCGTCATTGGGTATATGGACGCTTGCCCCAGCGGTGAGGTAGGGCCACAGTTCCCATACCGCAGCGTCGAAACCTGGGCTCGCCTGATGGGTTGCCCGATCGCTCGGTCTCACTGCGAACGTCAGTTGGTGCCAAGATATTAGGTTTTCTAAGCCAGCGTGAGTCAACTCTACACCCTTGGGTTGGCCAGTTGAACCGGATGTGTAAATCACGTAAGCCAGGTCTCCCTCATGAGCCTCGATTGCGGGCAGTACAGGAGTATCAGAGTTGGTCTGCAAATTGGCCTCTCGTCCTTCAGGATCCAATCCGACTACTCGCCATTCTCCGGCTGGCAATCGTTCCCTCATGCACTGCGCGGTAACCACGATGGAAACTTGCGCGTCGCTCAATTGAAAAGCCAAGCGGGTCGCCGGGTAGGCGGGGTCCAGAGGCAGGTAGGCTCCACCCGCCTTGAGGATTCCCAGTGCCCCCACAACCATGGCTACTGAACGTGCCAAGCAGAGTCCGACAACGACATTGGGCCCGACTCCCAGAGTACGCAGGTGTTGAGCCAACCGCTGAGCTCGGCCATCCAGCTCTCCGTAGTTCAGCACATGATCTTGATCGGCCACAGCAATTGCTTCCGGCGTCGAGACTGCTTGGACGGACACCAATTCGGCAATCCATGCTGGTCGAGACTGATTCTTCGATGGGGTTGCGGCCAGATGCTCAGGCAGAGGCGAGTGAATAGAAAAGATCGACATACGTTTTCCCTACAACAGACGACTTGTTAATTAATAAAAAGATGCAGGCGGATGTGGGGGCATGAGCTAGGTTGGGGTTGCGAATAAGGAGCGCAGACGCAAAGATAAGGGGCGTGTTCGCCCTGTCAAGAGGTTCATAACTGTCCTTAAGTCATCTCGTGTTGCAACTAACAGTTCGCTTGTCTCCATTCCTGTAACCTGCTCTAAACATCTGACGTAGTACACAGCCTGGCAGCCATAGACGAACGATGAGCTGAGAGCAGCAGCCATTAGCCCATACTTGGGTATCAGCCAGATATCAAGCACGGCAATCGCAACCATACCTGCTAGTGATCCCCGGCTCGCGTACTGCGGGAATCCTCGCCCGAGGAAGTCAGCAGTGATGATTTTCGCACCCGCCAGCATCGCCATGCCCGGCAGTAAAACCCAAAAAAGCACAACAGAATAAGTAAACTGCGAACCTAAGATTGCCGGGTACAGCCAGGGTGCAGCTGCAGCGCCCAATATCGATCCAACAAACACGAAGGCGAAAGTCAACCTGGAGACCAAAGCGGTCCGCCAGTTAGCTTCCATAATGCTGGATGCCGCAGTAGCTGGAAAGATGATAGTAGCGAGACAATTGGGAAGGTAAGCCAGCAACTCCACCGCTGTGTAAGCGGCTGCATAGATGCCCAGCGCAGTCATGCCTAAAAAGTAGCTCACGATGAAGGTGTCAAACCGGTAGGTAACGAACTGAGCCAGATTTGCAAAATAGCCGCGGCTACCAAATCGCAAACATTCGCGGATCAGCTTCGATGGGGGCCTCATGCCCTGCTTCGCTAACCCATCTCGCAGGAACCAAATTTCGAAGAGTACCGCCACTCCGGTTGCCGCCACCAGCCCTCTGACCGCACCGAGTGCGCCCAACCGAAGGGGGCCGGCAGCCGCCAGAACCGCAATCATGACGGACACTCCTTGTACCACGTTAATCCAGAACTGTGCGTAAAAACGCATTTGCGCCGTAAGGATGGAGGTCAGATACGAGTTCAAGATTTGCAACGGGATCCAACAAACAACAACCGCATATACCTCTGGGCTCAATGGCACATATTTCAGAACTAGTGCACGGCCAAACAGCAGCAAGGGGACTACCGCGCACGACTCGATCACCCATCTGAGGAGCACGTTTCCTAAGATTTGCGACAGTGGATACGCCTGCCTGCCCAGAAAATATATATTGGCCAGGGGCAATCCAAAGTTGGTCGCTAACAATACCCAGCCTGGCAAGATGTAGGCGATCTGAACCTCACCGAGCACTCGCGGACCCAGTGATCTTGCGATGATCGCCCAGGTCGCTAAGGTCAAACCATACCGAACCACCTGCGAAGTCACTAGAATTGCAGTATTACTTGCAAATCGGATGCGCGCTCCCCCAGTATTCAGCATGAATACGTGACTTGACACAACAGACTAGATGGACTCTCCATACTGTCAACCCTGTTCTCTAGCTGCCAGTCAGCCGTCGTTGCGACATCGTGTTAGGGGCACTGATCGGCGCTCGTTGGATCCTTGCTTCCACACCATTTCCCCCCTCCCAACATTCCACGTTGTCAGCTCCCAGTCGGTTGAGTAATCTCCGCGTATGGTCGACCGTGGTGTAGTGCCTGTACCAATCCGAGAGTGAATCGTGCGTATCGAGCAGGGACCATTCATACTGCAACTTCTCATTCAGTTCGGGATACGAATAGAAGTAGTGTGCGACTGGAACGACCCTTCCAATGGAACGAACGAGTACCGGGTATTTGCGCAAGCGCGTGAGAATTGGAAAGGTTAAATTCACCAATTTAGCTGTACATTGCAGGCCTATATCTCTTGGCAACCGCTTGATAATCTGACGGAACAATGGGGATATCGTTGTACATCGATACAGTCGATATCTGTACTGATCGAATACGAGATAGCCTCCTGGTTTGACCTGGTCCCATAATCTGCGGATGGCAGACTCAGGGTTAGGCGTATGCTGAACCACTCCGAGGCACAGCACGATATCGTACTGCATTGGAGGAAAAGGAAGGCCGAGGATGTCGGCCTGCGCCACACGGTGTCGCCCGCCACTACCTGCAAAATTCTCGAAGTTCGCGTCGACAGCATCGGACAGGTCAAGAGACGTGACAGTCGCCTCTTTTTCAAGCAGTACCTCGGTGAATCGTCCCGCCCCGCATCCGCATTCTAGGACTTGCATTTGTTTCAACGCCGCCCACAACGCTGGGCCAAGACACCTTTGCAATCGGGACCGAGTGATTGTCGTACCTGTATACGAATCTAGTTGAGTTAACCTGTAGCGTTTCCATTGAGCTCCAAATGCTTGGGCGTAGTTGCATGTAGGAACGAAACGCGGAACACCTGCTCGTATCGGATATTGGTGGCCTTGAGTACAAACCAGCGATTCGCGGCTCTGTGACAAACGCGTCTTATGGACAGGACACTGGTAAGGGGGAAATTGGGAACCATTAATTGACATTGGAGTTTTGATCAACCGGAGTAAGAGAATTAGTTCGGTAGTAGTTCTCCGAGCGCGGCTTCGTATAATTCCAACATTCGGACTGGATAGTTGCGGGAATCAAATAACGCTTCCGTGCGCTGTCTGGCGCGTTTGCCCATCGTTTGCAGGCACGATAACCGGTCAGCGTACGAGACCAGAACATTCTTCCAAGCGGCAACGTCGCCAGCCGGCAGCAGAACTCCCGTTTCGCCATTCACAACAACTTCCGACAACCCGCCTACATTGCTTGCGATTACTGGCCGGCCACACGCAGAAGCCTCGACTGCAACGTTTGGCAGTCCTTCCTGAAGACTAGGTACCAGCACCGCGTCCGAGGCGCGAATGTAAGCAGAAACCATCTCCGGTCGAATGGAGCTGCCCAAGTGAACTCTTTCGGGATACCTGAGTCCTGCTTGCCAACGGCGGATGCGGTCATAATATGGTGGTTCGCAACCTAGAACTAACAGAGATGCACCCCTTGACACGAGTTCGTCTTCCGCTCCCTGCCATGCCTGCAGCAGAGTTTCTCCTCCTTTCGTATTCGCACCGAAAGGAAGAGCGCGATTCCTGCATCTTTCTACGGACACATCAAACCACAGTGGGGAAAGCTGTGGAGCAACAAGGCCAAAACCTCCCAGGAATGTGTAACGCACTGGAGGTTTATCGGCCAGGGGGCCCGCTACAGGCCCTGAGGGATGGAAGGAGTCTAGATCTACTCCACGCCAAACGGTGCGCACATTTCTGAATCCCGGATAGAGCGCCAGAAATGCAGCTGCCAAAGCCTCGCTGTTGCAAGCCACAGCGTGTAGATGGTTTTCCCATCCAGCAACGCTACGCGCCGCTCGCATCCGCGGGAGGAATGCGTTGATATCAGAGCCTGTAGCCTGAAACACATGATGTGTGCGGGTTCGGCGCGCCCAGGTGCTGGCAAGTACACCAGCCAGCGTACCCACCGAATGAACTATGTCACAGTTTTGCACTAGCGATCGGACTTGAGGCCATCCCAAATATTGGTATAGAGCAACATTGATACTCATCCCCCAAGGGCTCTGCGGAACAGCAATTGTGGTTACAGGAATACCTTCCACTTCCGAGATTTGAGCAGTAGGTCGATCGGGCAACCACGTCCGCAAATGAATCACGGTGATGTTTACGAATTCCCGAAGTGCTTTAACTGCGCGGAGATTGAAAATACCGTTTTTCGGCTTGCCATCGCAGGGGAAGCCCGAGACGAGCATAGTCACGTTTAACTGATGCCCTTGCATTATCGCGCTGTACTCCTAACTCGAAGACGTTTTGAACTGAACCAAGTGGCAAGTAGTGATTTGTATTATTGCGAAGTACGAAATGCGATGATCCTCTTCACTTTAGATGATGTCGCCAGGGCGCAGAGTACGCTCGACGCTCATCCGTACCCACAGCTCCAGTATTATGAGCCCCCACAAAAGGTAACCATGATCGATGCCGCGTCGGTGGTCCTCGACGATCTGTAACAGCGTCTTTCGCCGGAACCACTGGCGCTGTTCCACCTGGGGTCCTAATACCATTTGCTCCACTAGGTCCCCCCAGTCGTTGCGTATCCATTTCCCAATCGGTGCGACAAACCCTTGCTTGCGGCGTCGCACACACTTTTCAGGCACGTAACGTTCCGCAAGCTGGCGTAGCAAAGCCTTGGATTTGCCGCCACGAAACTTGGCAGCAGCGGGAATACGCATGCCCAGTTCCACAACATCAAGGTCAAGGAATGGGCTGCGCGCCTCAAGGCTGACGGCCATTGTCGCGTTGTCCACTTTCGTCAGATAGTCATCGGGAAGGACGGTCAACAACCGGGTTTGCATGACTCTATCAACCGCAAGCGCGTGGTCGCTGGGCGGAAGGACACGAAAATAATGCTCATCAGGATGACGTTGTCTGAGCCTACCCTTGAACTCCGGCGTGTACAGAGATTCCCGCGTGGCTCCGTCCATCGCCATGCTGGTCGAAAATAGTGTCTCCTCGAGTGGAGCCGAAGCTAGGCGACAGAGGGTTCGGGCTGAATGCAGAGGGCTGGACCCATTCAATGGAATTCTATTCAGCGCCCAAAGAGGCAATTTGAGAAGACTAGAACCAAGCCGACTCAAATGGCCTGCAAAATAGTAGGCCAGATATTGTCGGTACCCCCCGAAGCCTTCATCGCCACCGTCCCCAGTAAGCACCACGGTAACAAATTGTCGGGCCTTTTCAGCAATGGCAAACGTATTTGCAGCCGAGGCATCCGCCAGTGGCTCACCCATGGCAGCGATCAAACGACAAAGATTTTTTCGAATATCCCCACGCACTTCTAGTTCGTGATGCTTCGTGCCGCAACTCTCTGCAACGGCGCGGGCAAACTGGCTTTCATCTAGTTGCGGGTCCTCCGTTGCCACCGAAAACGTCTGGATTTGCCCCGCCAATTTGGCCGCTATGGCTGTGACCAGGCTCGAATCAATACCTCCAGAGAGAAGGGTGCCGACTGGTACATCCGCCACTAATCGGCGCTTGACTGCTGTTTCAAGTGCGTTCTCAATCCTCTCCAGCCACTCGTCATCTTGAAGGCCTTCTTCGGAGTTTAAGAAATCAGGCTGCCAGTGAACAATTTCACGTCGTATTCCGTCGCATCCCAGACTTAGCGCATGGCCTGGAAGTAGCTTTTCAACTCCTAGAAAAATTGTTTGAGGGCCGGGTATGTACAAATTCGATAACAGATTATCAATGGCAACTGGGTCCACGTCCGGAGGGGAGGTCAGCCCCAATGCAAGCGCTCGAGCTGATGAAGCAAAAACTAGCTCGTAGTAATCCAATCGAAAGAAGAGTGGCTTCTTGCCGAGGGGATCACGTGCTAAATGGATTATGTGCTCATTATGGTCGACGATCCCGAACGCGTACATACCGCGGATGATGCTTAGCAGTCTGTTGATACCCCACTCTTCGTAACCATGCACTAAGACTTCGGTATCGCTTGCCGACCGGAAAATATGTCCTTTAGTCTGCAGCTGGCATTTCAGTTCACGAAAATTGTATATCTCACCATTGAAGACGATTTCGACGGACCCATCCTCGTTACTCATTGGCTGCACGCCATTTTCGGACAAGTCAATAATAGACAGCCGCCGATGACCTAGAGCATAGCCGGGCCCATGGCTCAGTCCACACGCGTCGGGTCCACGATAGGTCACTGCCTCACGCATTGTTTCAACACGTGAGATATCGATCTGGCCGCGGTCGGGGCGGAACACTCCGCAGATGCCACACATATTGACAATCGATTGTTGCTGGAATCAGTGGTGGATGGATCCAGTGCGTTACTGGGGCACGTATGACGCCCAGAGTTGCTCGTATTTGCGAAGTACCGGATCGCGGGTGATGCACACTAATGCATGCAGCAGATATACGTGAGTCGCATGGTAGTTGACGCCGATCAAAGGTTTCTTGTGGTTGGTAATGTGTCCCAAATCGTAGGCCGTAAATCCTCCAAGATCATAGTAGGGCAGAATCACCTGTAAGGAGCGAACAGCCTTGACGAAGTATATGGCCGCGGCTTTGGAATTTCCCGCAGGTACCTGTGACCAGTCGTACACCCCTAGAATAGCGAACATGAAGCCGTTCAACGTGTATCCGGGAGGATGGCTGGGGTATTCCTCGAAGACGATCTCATTCGCACTCCCACCACGAATATACGAGAGATTATCCAGTGTCCCTCCATTCGATGAAGGGGTAACTAGGAGATCAAATGCCTTATCTCCGATAGCTAAGTAATGTGGATCACCCGTCAAGTGATAGACGCGAGCTAAAAGGCTTAATGCCAAGCCTTGTGCCATGCCGGACACCCATCCGGAACGATAGGTTCCATAAGCGAATTCATAGGGGAATGCCCCACGCGAGTCTTGCATTTTTATAAGCTTTGCCACTGCGGCCATTAGCCCGCGTTGCGCGTCTCGGTCTCCGTCGATGTAGCGGCCATACATGGCCAATCCATACATAGAGATTGTGACAGGGTTGTAGTAGTACTTGCCGTCATAGTTGACGATAGGGATACCGTCCTCGTCGAAGTGAAATCTCATACCTTGCCAGGTACACCTCTTTCCGCAATTCAACCAATCACCGAAAGGCGTGTAGTTCTGGATGCGATCTTTGTAGGAGATCCCCATCGCAGCATATTCAATTCGGGCCGCGGCAACATCACATGCGTATGGGTTGGAGGCGTGCTCGAAAAAGTACTGATGGGCTTTGCATTGTGCCTTCGTGCCGTATGCAATAGCGTGCACACGGTATAGGAACGCCATGTCACTCCAATCCCAATAATGCTGCCGGGCAACTACCATAGCGGAGACACAGACCGCGACGAACAGCGCCACAATCAGGTACAGATACCGGTTCCTCATCGCCTTACTTCCTGAATCCGAAAAGTCAAAGTTGCACCTTGATGTATCGATCTTGTAATTCGCGACCTTAATGCCTCGATGGTTAGTTAGTCTCGGGGCATCGTTGTTGGTACCAGGGTAGAACCGGAAAAAACATAGAGGGTGATGCGCGCGTGTGGCAGGAACCTCGGCTACAGCTTGCCCGCAAATTGAAGACAAGATTGAACCAAGGTCGGAACCTTGATCACATAGTTGTACGGAACCTGCTTGGCCCCAAAATTTCGGTTGAAGTGTTCTATGCTCTGGATTACTGAACCCGCAAAGTCGAACGCACGGCTCCGTTGTGCCACGAACTGAATAGCGCTCCAAACCCCCAAAGAGTTGGCGCCGCTAGTGCGCAGTCCGCTGACCGCACCGCCAACGAGGTAATACGCTCGGTGCCTGTCCCACACGAGCAGACACGCCGAATGCACCGTTCCCTTTTGGTCAACTACGGCGAAACAAGCACCGCTATCATTCTCCTTTGCCGAATCATGTATGCCATTGAGAAGGGATTCGCTGTGGGACGGCCTCCTTCCTTGGCGCAAGAAGCTCTGGCATTCACATCTGTGGACGTCCTCGATTGCGCACGGCACTACGGTGAGACCGGCTCTTTGTGCTTTCGTTATCTCGCAGCGAGTCTTATCAGAAATCCCATTCCACACTCGATTCAAGTCGGTCAGGTCATCAATGACATAAGTAAAACGGGTAGTCTGCCGAAATCCTGACCAATAGAATGGCAACCAATTCGAGAGACTGGGGTGAAACGCTTGAAAGAACAGTTTGTATCGAGACAGCGCAATCGCAAACGCTCGTAGAATCTTTGTTTCTCTTGCTGTCGCTGTAACCCTTTTTCCCTCCAGTGGCGGCATGATTATTCCCCAAGTCTGTGTCAGCTTGGGCATTGTGCACACCGGAATACCAAAATGTGTTTCGAAGTATAGCGGTATACCGGCAATCATTTCGCTTCTGGAGAAAAGGGCCAACACACGTACGTTGCCCACCGCGTTCAACCACCATGACCGGCCAAAGACCGAGCCTTGCGGCGATGATTGCACTAGCGCATCCCAAAGCGGATATTCGCCCGGTTCAATGTAGCGCAGCGTGAAGGATTCTTGTGCGCCGAGCTTCGACGGAGATTTGCTCGCCTTCGTCAACATTGATCAGAAGCTCCCCAGTCTCGATCCATCAGTCCTACTTCTATATATCGATGGCGCACTATCTGCAGGAATTTTCTGGCAGATAGCCATGTATCCTGCCACTCGGAGCGGGCGTTGACCAAGTCATAAAACGTTCGGCCGATTTCAATCGGCAGTTGTCCCCCTCCGAAAGCCGTTGGATGCCATAGCAACGAAATACCACCCCAACCGTACATCCGGCTGCTCGCGAGCAGTTTTGCGACTGCGGTAAACGCCTCTCCTGCAATCGGCGATAGCGCCTGGTCCATAACTGCCAACGGGATTTCTAGGAACCTGGCCGGCCGTTCTTCGGCGAAGTTATAGGGAGGAAACGGGAAACATGCACCGGCTCTAAACCCAATGTGATCCTGCCAACCGACCGAAGTATCAAACAGCACCCCGGCCCTTTCTACGGCTGTTATAAGCCGGTCTAAGCTGAAGCGAAGCCAGTGCTGTCTGCCGCCAAGGGGCTGAAATCCATGCTTTTGAAGTATTTCGAATTCCTCGCTAAGACCATTGCAAGTATCCAGACTGGTGTACGAACCATGCAGAGCAATCTCCATCCCTGTCGACTGGAGCCACCTCATCAGCTCGATCACCGCCGGGTTTTCGATCCGGTAGTTAGCATCTCTTCGATGATTATGGCGCACGATAAAGTTGAACGACGAAGTAATTCCGGATTTCTGCTCCGATCTCGCGAGCTGCGCACCCCCTTGCAACGGATTGGCTCCACCTAGCGCGAACAGAACTGCACGTGCAAAGATGCCGAGTGCAACGGACGGGGACTGCTGTAGGGCAATAATCGAATTCTTTAACAATCTGCCGAGCACTGAAAAATAACCCAACGGCATGAAATCGACATCGTGAGAGCAGACAATGGCGTGTGTCAGGCCGATGCCGGGAGCTTGGGCCTTCTCCTCAGCACTCGGAACTAGCTTACGAATTGCACGCTGAAGAAACCACATGGCCAACGCCGCATAGGGTATCCGCCCATCTAGCCCGTACCGCCCAAAAACGCTGCTCTCAAACGGAATGCGGCCGACGGAGTCGCGTGCACAAATGCTGTATTCGTCTGCGCAAGAGATCCACTCGAAGACTTCCGCAAGCCAATCTACTTGTGCGGAGTTCTCGGGAGGATAGAACAGCACAGTTGTCGTCCCGTCCTCCCGGAAGCAGCGCGGGCGAGGTACCGGGCGTGCCAATGGACGGGGTCTATATCCATTCTGAAGTCGAAGCACTTTGCCACGCTGAAGGGTTCCATAATCGCCGGAATAGGTGATCCGCAGGTCCGCGCTGTCTGGTTTCGTGCTGTCCAGGATCGGTTCATGGCCATAGACAGCACAGAACAGCTGAAATGCGTATCTTAGCCTGCTCTGGTGTTCGGGTGACTGAGCAGGGGTGAACTCCAGTGCAATTTTCATGAGGCATTCAGCATAGCTAGCAGCCTAGACTCAGCATGCAGCCGAGTGGACAGCATCTAGACATGCGAATCCATTTCCGCTGCCTCGGTCGGTGCAACAACCGATAAAGCACCGCGTCGCCAATGGCGCGCGGATAAGTCGGGTCGAAGGCAATTATTCCGCACCCGATTCCGTTCACTAGCTCTTCCTAGTTGGGAAATTTTGAGGTGATAACAGGTAAGCCTGCCCCCGGTCCAAAAAAAGCGATTTGAGCCAAGATGCCAATTGTCATCTGCACCGGCCATAAGAGCACAAGCGGGATTACGGCTATGGCGACAGCGTAGAAGATGCTGAAGCTAGGTATCAGCGCAGTGCAAATCATCAGAAAACTTTACGGGATCCCGCTCAGCAGCGGTCTCCGGCGAGATATTTCTCGACTGACTCACCGCAGATTCTCAAACTATTCCTTGGAGGTCGAGCGTGTGCGTCAGGATAGTGGATTAGCCCCTGCCATCACGCCCGAGTCCATACAGTTGGCACGCGTTCGTCCTTTCTCTAGAAGAATCTGAACAATTCGTTCAGCCGCATGGCCATCCCCGTAAGGGGTCTGTGTGGAACGTGGTGTACTCTCCAGGCCATCACGCAAACCTGAAATCATAGTCGCAGGGCTCACCGGTGGCGCCAGGCGGTTCCAACCCATTTCAATAAGCTCCACCCACTCGGTTCTGTCGCGAAAAGTCACGCAAGGGACGCCGTGGAAGTAAGCTTCCTTTTGCACCCCGCCGGAATCCGTCGCAATCAGACGGGCGTTCTTTTCCAGCATCATCATTTCCAGATATCCCACCGGTTCGATTAGCCGGACACGTTGTGATATTTCCCTGACAATGCCGTTAGCGACAAGAACCTTGCGCGTTCTGGGATGAATCGGTAGCACGACCGGCACTTCTCGTGCGATCTGTGCCAGCCCCTCCAGAATCGAACTCAATCGATCGACGTTATCCGTGTTTTCAGCTCGATGGAGCGTTGCGAGAACGTATTCGCCGCTTCTCAGGCCGAACTCGTCTAATATTTGGCTACGCGCATTCGCTTTCGAACCAAAGTAGATGGCTGCGTCATACATCACATCGCCCACCACATGTATCGCAGAGTCAGGCAATCCCTCCCGTCGAAGATTTTGTAGTGCTGTCTTTGTAGGGACGAATAGCAGGTCAGAGGTGTGGTCGGCCACTACGCGATTGATCTCCTCGGGCATTCGGCGGTCGAAAGAACGCAATCCGGCTTCTACATGGGCCACCGGAATGTGCAGCTTGGCTGCAGCTAGAGCTCCCGCGAGAGTTGAGTTTGTATCACCATAGACTAGTACCCAATCTGGGGCTTCCTCCAGGAGCATGCTCTCGATCGCCTCGAGCATTCGTCCGCTCTGAAACCCATGAAGACCCGATCCGATACCCAAATTGTAAGCAGGCTTGGCAATATCAAGTTCTTGGAAGAACACATCGGACATATTCTCATCGTAGTGCTGACCTGTATGTATGATGAGTTCGTCGATCTCGGGACTGAGACTGAATGCTTTCGAGACCACGGCGGCTTTGATGAACTGCGGTCTGGCGCCCAGGACAGTAGCTACCTTCATATGGTCACTTGGCTCCACTGCCTACGACCGGCATAACATCGGCAGATATAGCTTGCGGTGCGAACCTCCGAAGCAGCATTAAAAGCTCTTCAACATGTCGCTCGCGACTGAAATTTGCGAGCATGTACTCCCGTCCTCGACGCCCCATCATCTCGGCTTCAGCCGAGTTTTGCTTGAGCACAAGGATCGCATCGTGAATACTTTCTGGATCACCTGGCCGGGCACAGCATCCGGCGCCCGATTCCCTGATCAGGGCTGCCGATTCCCCACCTGCAGCCAGCACTATTGGTCGTGCACAAGCCATCGCTTCAAAAAGTTTGGTCGGCAGCGCTGCATGAAATATCGGTACGTCTTTTAGTGACACCAGAACACAATCAGCCGCTTTCAACAGATTTGGCATGAGGGCCTTTGAAAACGGCGCCACGAAGCTTACGTTTGAGAGCTTCATCTCGGCGGTTTGTCGCTGGAGTGCTTTCCTTTCTGCTCCGTCGCCCGCGAATATAAAATGCACATTGCTTTCTTCTTCCTCGAAGTGTGCTGCACAATCAAGTGCCGCATCGAGCTGATGAGCCAACCCGAGTGTGCCGGCGTATAGGACCAGAAACTTTTCGCCGGAAACCCCGAGAGTTTTCTTCATATCCACTTCGTCAACGACGGGCCGAAAGAAATCGGTATCAACGGCATTACGAAGCATTGCCACTGTTGCCGGCCCGACTTCCTCTGCAATGGATTGCCGAATGCCGGCAGTAACGGCCAAAACCGTTGCTGCCCGACGATAAGACAGAATTTCCAGCCGCTTGGCCATCCAAATCAGCGTCGGATTCTTGAGCACTCCGAGTTGCACGGCGGATTCGGGCCAAAGATCTGAAACGTGAAAAAAATACGGCGCTCGCTTCAACCAGCTCAAAATTATTGCGGCGATGCCGTTAAACAAAGGTGGAGACTCGACTATGATCACATCGACAGAAGGCAACCTCAATCCCGCAATACACGCCAACAATGCAAACGACAGTTGGCTGAAGATCCGCCTGTAGAAGCCTGAGTTCGGCGTGGCATAACTCCAGAAGCGATACACTCCTACACCGTCTTCGCTGCCCTTCCAGAACAGGCGGCCCTTCCACTCCTTTGCAACAATGCCCGTGGGATAGTTGGGAAAAGTGGTGAGAACCGACACCGTGCACTTCTTGCGAGACAGCCGCACGGCCTGTTCGTATATGCGCGTCTGTGGCGCCCCAATCTCGGGCGGAAAGTACGGGGTCACGAAAAGAATTCTCATTGCACCTGCTGTCTCAGTTAGCCCCTGAACGATACGAGGGCAACACGGCCAGTGCGGTTCGGTACAGGACTTTGAAATCGCTGGAGAATGTCGCGCACCGCGCGTATTCGAGTTCCGAGCCGACTTTTTCCGGCAAGATAACCTTGACATAATAGAGAGGCAAGTCCTCGCTGGACACTTTTGCCAAAAAATCCTCTTCGTCGCGGAATTTCAGCGACGCGGGACTCGTGATTCCCGGACGCAACTGCAGCACCTGCATTTGCTTTGGGTTGAGGTTCGCCAAGTATTCAGGCAAGTCAGGCCTTGGGCCTACCAAGGACATGTCTCCACGGACCACGTTCCACAGTTGTGGCAATTCGTCTAGCTTGCAGCGTCGAATCACGCGACTGATCGGAGTGACTCTCCTGTCTCCTCGTTGTGTAAGGCGGGGGCCATCGTCGTTGTCGTTGCAAGTCATGGTTCGAAATTTTAGAATCTCAAAATTAATTCCATCTTTGCCAGTACGAATCTGGCGAAAGAACACCGGGCCCGGTGAACACAGCTTCACTGCTAACGCGGTTATAACCATCACGGGAGATGCGGCAAGCAGCAGCAGGGCAGCACATAGCAAGTCGAATGCTCGTTTGCGTTGCGACAAGCACCAGGGGCTCGCGTTTAAGAGCTGAGCCCCAGTTACCTGAACAATTTCGGAATGAACCAATGCTACTGTTCTCCTGGAATCTCGGCAGAGTTCAAGCTGCAACTAGCAGCGATTTGCGGTTCAGGTACACTATGCGCTGAACGGCCTGAATAACACGTGAGACGTTCTCATTGCTCATGTCCGGGTAGATCGGCAATGAGATACATCGTGAGTAGGCGTCCTCGGCGTTCGGAAAATCGTATGGCGCGTAGCCGTAGCTCTTCGCATAAAACGGATGCAGGTGCAATGGTATGAAATGCACACTCGTGCCTATTCCCTCGCGTTTCAGTTCTTCAATGAAGGTGTCCCGATTCAACGTTAAGAGTTTCGGTCTAATGCGCAAGATAAAAAGGTGCCACGAGTGTTGGCTGTCAGTAGCTCCTTGGGGGGGATTCTCCAACTCCTCAAATTGCTCGAATGCCTGCCGATATTGTGCGGCAATCGATCGGCGCCTCTCGTAGAACCGGTCGCATTTACTGAGCTGCACTGACCCAATCGCTGCAAGCAGGTCGCACATATTGAGTTTGTAGCCTGCGTCCAATACTTCGTAATACCAGGAGCCTTCGCGGGCATATCGTTTCCAGGCATCCCCGCTGATGCCGTGAAGGCGCATCGTGGAAGCGCGTTGTGCATATTCATCGTTCTGCGTCGTCAGGATTCCGCCTTCACCGGTGGTTATTGTCTTTGTGGCATAAAAGCTGAAAGCAGTTAACTCAGAAATGGTACCGATGCGTCGCCCTCGATGGCTGGCCGGAAGTGCATGGGCCGCATCTTCTATCACCTTGATCTCATATTTCTCCACTAACTCATCCACCGCATCCATGTCACAGGGCTCGCCTGCAATGTGAACGGGCATAATTGCCCGAGTGCGTGAGGTGATACGGCGCCCGGCATCGGCAGCATCAATGTTGAACCCACCTCTAACGCTGTCACATAGGACTGGGCGAGCACCGAAATGAGTCACCACAGCAGCAGAAGCGGTGAAAGTGTAAGACGGCACCAGGACTTCGTCCCCAGGCGCTAATCCGATTGCATCCAGCGCAAGCTGAAGCGCTGCGGTAGCTGAATTTACTGCCAGTGCATGCTTGCAGCCGATATAGGCAGCAAACTCGCTTTCGAACTGTCGAGTCGCTGGTCCGGTGGTTAGCCACTTCGAGGTAAGAACCCGCGAGATGGCATCTAGCTCCTCTACTCCGACTGAGGGCCGATGAAATGGTATATAGGTGTGCTGCATACGACTTTTCAGAAGTGGAATGTAAGGAAATCAGGCGGCCAGGCCAGTCGAGGGCAGTACCTCGAAATGGCGGACCGATCCATCGTCACCGACCTCGGAACAAATGTCGGCCATAATTGAATAATTACTCCCGCATGTCTTGCAGGTAATACGAGAATCGCTGCAATCTGGCAGCCTCATTCCGCAACGGCATGCCCAGCCGATCTGAATTGCGGGAACTCCCACCATCAGCGCGTAATCCAACACGTCATGAGTTACTACAGCTCCAGCACCAATGAAGCAGTATTTGCCGAGCGTGACTCCGCATACCACTGTTGCATTGGCCCCGATTGACGCGCCCTTTCCAACTAAGGTTCGCTTATACTCATTCTTACGATTCACATGGCTTCGTGGGTTAATTACATTAGTGAATACCATGGATGGTCCGCAGAAGACATCGTCCTCCAGTTCCACACCGGTATAGACGGAAACGTTGTTTTGGATTTTGACGTTATTGCCTATGGCCACGCCCGGACCGACCACAACGTTTTGGCCCAGGTTACATCCAGTTCCGAGTTTGGCGCCCGGCATAATATGTGAGAAGTGCCAGATTTTTGAACCTTGGCCGATCTCACAGCCGGCATCAATCACTGCCGTTGGGTGCGCAAAGTATTTTGGTGCTGAGCGCCCCACCTGTACTGCCGACCCTTTTTCCGCCAACGAATGTTCGCATGCCTCCAGCACTTGCAGCACGCGCAATGCGCTCTGACCACAGGTTCTTGGCCGTTCTCGAGTTTGAATGCATGAGAGAAAGTGTTCGCATTCCCGACGCAAAGGCTCCTCCCTGGGGAGTGGAACCACCTGCGCTTCATCCTTAAAAACAACGGGCATACGATCGACCCAATCGATGCGGTGCGAGTACAAAACAAGTTTGCGGTCGCTTTCCATATCATCGAAAACTGCCATCTTCCTGCCGCCGACAATCGTCAGCTTCTGTTCTTTGAAAGGATGCAGCCAACTTACAAAGATGTGTGCCTTGACGCCGCTTTTGAAATCGCAGGTCGTCAATGTCGTATCCGGAATGTGCGTATTCAGATAGCTTCCGCCATGCGTAGATACGCGGTTGGGGATTTCGTCCAGAAGAAACAGGATTGCCGAGATGTCATGCGGGGCGAAGCTCCACAGGATGTTCTCTTCAGTACGCAGCCTTCCCAGATTCAAACGAGAGGAATAGATATATTGAACTCTGCCGAGTTCGCCTTGCCGAATCAGTCTCTTCAATTCCAGGATGGCCGGGTGGTACTCCAGAATGTGGCCGACCATTAGAATCCGCTGCTGCGCACGAGCAAGCTCCACCAACTCTTGTCCTTCTTCGGCTCGCAATGCTAAAGGCTTCTCAACATAAACATCTTTGCCTCGCGCAAAACACTTCTTTGCCAGCTCGTAATGTTGAGCCGCAGGAGCTGCGATCACAACGCCCCTGATCTCCGGATCGCGGAGTACACTTTCCAGAGTGGATGTCGTTCTCACTCCATATCTTTCATGCGCTTCCTTCAACACCTCTTCCCTCGGATCGCATACATAATGAAGGACGCCGAGCTCATGAAAGTTCCGCACTAGATTTTTCCCCCAGTATCCAGAACCCAATACGGCGATCTTTGGCCTTGAATCATCCATTGTGTTTTCCTGACCCTTTTTTCATTTGTTACTGTTCATGATGGCGCGATTCCGTGGAAGCTTGCGATCGCGTTTGCCACTGCAAACTGCTGGTCTTCAGTCAGCTCAGGGAATATCGGAAGCGCAAGCACCTCTTGGCTTGCCAACTCCGCTTGCGGAAAGTCTGCTTCTTTATAACCGAGGTATGCGAAGGCCGGCTGCAGGTGCAGCGGTGAGGGATAGTAAATCTCGGTGGGTACGCCTGCCGCTCGCAAATAATGGCTCAACGCATCTCGTTGCGGTGTCCGAATAACAAATTGGTTGTAGACATGCACCCGATCCCTAGGCTGTGCGGGCAATTGCAGATGGCTGTCCAGTCCCAGTTCTGCGAACATATTCCGGTATCGCTCAGCATTGCGCTGTCGCGCTGCGGTCCAATCAGCCAAATGTCTCAATTTCACCCGCAGGATGGCTGCCTGTAAGGCGTCCAGGCGGCTGTTGATACCCAATCGTTCATAGTGATATTTTTCACGGCTTCCGTGCACGCGCAGAACTTTGAGACGGTCTGCAAGTTCAGGATCACTGGTTGTTAGCATTCCGCCATCACCTGCGCCGCCAAGATTCTTTGATGGAAAGAAGCTGAAGCAGCCGATGTTTCCTATGCTGCCCACCCGTTTGTCTTGGTATCGAGCCGCGATGGACTGCGCAGCATCTTCGATGACAGCAAGCCCGTTCGCGTCTGCCATCGCCAGAATCGATTTCATCTCAGCCGGCAGCCCAAAGAGATGCACCGGAATGATCGCCTTTGTCCTTGCCGTGATTGCGGATTCCAACTGATCAATATCCAGATCGTATGTCTCTGGATCGATATCGACAAACACGGGCTGTGCTTGGAGTCGGGCAATTGATCCGGCTGTGGCGACGAAAGTGAAGGGAGTCGTGATTACTTCGTCGCCCGCGTGCACACCCAGAGCCAATAAAGCGAGCAGGAGAGCATCAGACCCCGAGGCGCACCCGATTGCGAATTCCGAGCCAGCAATCCGCGCCACCTCTGCTTCCAGTGCCTCCACTTCGGGACCGAGAATTAAATACTGGCTGTCCAGCACTCGTTCTACTTCGGCCAACACCTCATTCTTGATCCTGGCGAATTGGGTCTTTAAGTCCAGAAATGGAAACAATGCTGCCTGGACAACAGGCGGGGATGCGCTAACGCGATGCGGAATAGATGAACTGATTGCCAAGGACTTCTCCCTAAGGGTTGAATCGTGCTATGGAGAGTAAAGGCAGCATACCGCGGGTCAGTAACGTAGCCTCAAGCTGCATTTCAGTAATATCGGTATTCTGGCGAGACAAACTCGGCTGCATTGAGCACGATCTCCAGAACCGGTGCAGCGTGGATCTCAGTGAGCAGTGTCATACTCCGGTGAAGTGCCTCACGGGTGGTGACTCCCGATCGCCCAACAAACACTACCCCGTCCACGAACGTCGCAAGTGCTCGTCCATCCGCGAAGGGCAGGATTGGCGGCGAATCCACGACGACGAAAGTGAAGGATTGGCGCAGGGAGCGAACTACCTCGTGCATCAGTTCTGAGCAGACGAGTTCAGGTCTGGAGGATACTGGCCCTGCGGGAAGGATGGTCAAATTGGGGATATCCGTAATCTCCACAAGTACCTGCTCCAGATCAGCTGATCCGGTCAACACATCTGAGAGGCCATCCCTGCTCCGTATACCAAATGTGCGGGACAACCCAGCTTTTCTTAGGTCGCCTTCAACCAAACAAGTCGGGCCGCTCTGAGCCAGCGCCAACGCAAGATTGACTGCGAGTGTTGTCTTGCCCTCGCCGGGCAACGATGAAGTAACCAGCAGAATCTGGGGAGGTTTTCCCAGTCTCGAAAGCATGATGGACGTTTGCAGTCCCCGAAGTGCTTCCGCTTCGGGCGAGCGAGGCCTGTCCAGTAGGAATTTGTCCGGAAAGTATCTGCCTCCATTTTCTTTTTCCAAGCCATCGACGGCACTGGATTTCATTCCGAGAACGCTCGGTACACTATTACCTGCCCCGATAACCGGAATAATAGAAATTGCGGACGAGGCACCCAGGCTGATGATGTCCTCGGGCGTATGAATTCTGTTATCGAGGCTATCCTTAAGGAACGCGATTCCCACTCCGGCTACCAATGCTGCAATCAAGCCTACGGCTATGTTTAGAAGTCGGTTTGGACGCGTTGGTTCGTCAAGCACTCGCGCTTGATCCATAATGCGGATACCGCTCGACTTTGAGCCCGCTGAAATTCCTGCCTCCTTAATCCTCCGGAAAAGAGCGTTATACAGTTCCGCATTAGCCTGAGCCTCTTTCTTTAATGCGCTATATTGCGACATCTGGCTCAGCTCCTTGTTGGTCTTCTTTATCTCGGTCCCTAACGCTCGCTCGCGAGCTTGTGTTGCAGTGTAGCTGGTCCTAAGTTCTCCAAGAATCGAGGCTCTTTGGTGTTTCAGTTGCGTCTCAAGTTCATCAGCCTGATTTTGGAGTTTCTTGACATTTGGATGATTCCTGCCATAAATCACTTGGGACTGAGAGAGCTCTGCTCGAGCTTCAGCCAACTTCTGAGTTAGGTTCTGGATCATTTGGCTGGCATGAACCTGAGGAAGCATGTCCGGACTGTCATCCTGAACGTTTTTGAGAATTGAACTTAACTGGATCCGTTCTGTTTGGGCTATTGTGCGCTGGCGATTCAACTCGGCCATTTGTTCTGAGAAGGTGTTTTTGTTTTCATCTATGTCTGCAATGCCATTGGCACTCTGAAATTCCGCAAGAGCTCGAGTTGAGTCCTCCATCTTCTTGCGAACGTCATCAAGTTGTTGTGTAAGCCACTCCGTTGATTGTTTTATGGCGTCAAGCCGCGTCTTGTATAACTTCTCGATAAAGAGTCGCAACAAAGTATTGACTACGGTCGCTGCCAATTGTGGATCAGTGCTCGAAAAGCTCACCTTGACAAGACGGCTCGCCGTGTCACGCTTTACGTTCAGATTCGTTCGAAAGTTTCTAAGGGCAAAGTTTTCTGCCGGGCTAAGGCGAGAGGCATCTGTGGTTTCGACTGCCTGCCGGACAACTCCAGAGTTCGATTCCCTTATTGAGTGGTTGCTCTGATCCAAATGCAAGGTTCGGATCACGGCGATTGCCAATTCGTCACTTTGCAAGTTTTGGGCATTCGTCTCCAGATACTCTGCCTCGTTTCCACCGGAATTCCCGCTATCCAGTGAAAAGGCCTCCGCTCCAGGGGGATCAATCTCAATTCTGGCGACAGGTTCGTAGACCGGCGTCATCAATAAAGTGGCGGTAGTCACTGCTAGAACCACGGCCGCAGCGAATGAAGCCGCAAGACGCCAGCGTCTTTTCATGATGTCAAGAGCGCGCAACCAGTCAGTGTTCTGATCAGGATGATGCCCAAGCCGCTCGGAAGAGCCGTTCCAGGTCGCCGGCGTTTGTCTCGGTTCTGTTGTTGGCCCAGGCACCTCGAACGTCGGACTCTTGTCTATTCCGCGCAAGAGCTCAAAATTCTTGCTCATGTTTACCCCTTACTTGAACATTGCGAATAGCTCAAGGCGATCAGGCGGCGGGCCGCACAGCTCATCAGATCAGCAAGCGCTCGCTATCAGATCTTCCGGTGTGATATGCGGGTCGAGATCGATGGGCTTACAAAATGATCGTTGCACTTGATAATCGCAATTGAGATGTCAACCGTGACCGACACTGGGAGTGGCTTAGAACCTGTAGAGCTAGCAAGCATGGGTCAGCAGTACACAACGTGCTGCGACTCAATTCGGCGGGTGGCGTTGCGAGTGTCGATTACGAGCTGGGATTCCTGAACGATGCGGACATAGTCGAAATCGGAGTGGTCTGTAACGATCAGTACGCAGTCGTACTGGCCTAGGTTCTCCAGCGGTACACACTTCATGTTCAAGTTGTACTTGCGCCCCTGGCCGACGAACGGGAAAAATGGATCGTTGTAGCTGACCACAGCACCTGACTTGCGCAGCAATTCAATGATGGTGAGGGCTGGCGACTCTCGAAGATCGTCTACATCTTTCTTGTATGCCACGCCCAACACCAGCACTTGGGCGCCTTTCAACATCTTGCTTCGTTCGTTCAGAGCTGTTGCGACCGCGGCCACCACGTTGTAAGGCATTTCCATATTGATTTGCCCCGCCAGTTCGATGAAACGCGTGGCGAAGTCAAACTCCCTGGCCTTCCAGGACAAATAGAAAGGATCCACGGGTATGCAGTGTCCGCCTAGACCGGGTCCGGGATAAAACGCTTGAAAACCGAAGGGCTTAGTCTTGGCAGCGTCAATGACCTCCCAAATGTCAATGCCCATACGGGAGCACAACAGTTTCAACTCGTTTACTAATGCAATGTTCACGCACCGATAAATATTTTCCAATAGCTTCGTCATCTCCGCCGCCGCTGGCGTAGAGACGAGAACCGTCTTATTGAAAACAGTTCCGTAAAGCGATGCCGCCATTTCTGCTGCGCGGGTATTGAGGCCACCAATTACTTTCGGAATATCGCGTCGCGCAACCTCGTGATTGCCGGGGTCTTCGCGTTCCGGAGAAAATGCCACGTAGAACAAATCAGCAGAGTCGAGATCTGTGCGCGCGGCCTTCAATCCAAACGGATTATTGTTCTCGAGGATCGGCACCAATACTTCTTCAGTGGTCCCCGGATACGTGGTGCTCTCCAACACCACCAGCTGTCCGGGCCGCAAATGCGGCGCAATGGACTCAGCCGTTTTGATAATGAAACTTAGATCGGGTTCGCGGGAGTGACTGAGCGGGGTTGGGACGCAGATGATGATTGCGTCCATCTGGCTGATGCCAGCGAAATCGGATGTTGCTGAAAATCCACGCCCGACTGCCTCGGCGATATCGAAGGATGGAACGGATGCGATATACGAAGCTCCCGAGCTCAGGCTCTGTACCTTCTTTCCATCGATATCGAAACCCGTTACAAGGCAGCTCTCGCTGCTGAACAGAAGAGCCAATGGCAGACCGACATAGCCCATACCGATAACGCCTACCCGAGCCTGACGAGTCTTCAGCTTTCCTTCCAGCGAGTTCTCCGTCAAGTTATTGAGGAGACTAGCGGATGCGATTTCAGTGGCCATAATTTGCTTTCAAGCGCAAATAGTAGGGTTTTAGATGAGGGGCAACAAATAAGTTGAGGGACTCAGCTCATTTGCAATGGATCAATGTATGGGTTCAAGACGCCAATTCAACATCACTGCTGTCGATCTCCAGCGCCACCGATTGCATGATCGAATCGAGTGTTACCACGATGCGCCAATCTCCCTTGCGCCGGACGACAACGCCCTCTAGACCCTGAAGCGGGCCGGCATTGACTCGCACTCGCTTACCGACGGCGAGATATGGGTATGGCTCGGCCTTGCGGTGGAGCAAAGCATTTCTCAGCGCTTCGATCTCGCCTTCCGGCAAAGGGGCGGCTTGTCCTTTGAACGAGACGATATTTAGAACGCTGGCGATTTCCAGCACCTTCAGCCGTTCGCACAAGGGGATCTGAACGAAAACGTATCCCGGAAAAAGCGGCAATTGCACACGAGCTCGGCGGTCTTTCCAGCGATGAATGGCTTCATACAAAGGCAAATAGCACTCGACGGACTTTTGCGCCAGTTGATGCGTGACCAATTTCTCATGTCGAGGAAGGGTGTAGGCGGCATACCATCGCCGTAAGATCAGCGAAGGTTCCGGTGAGATTGAAGTAGGATGAAAAAGGGTCTGTGTTGTGGCCATTTGCAAGGCTTCGCCATTCTGGGTCACATTGCCCAGTTCTAAATTTAGAAACATCACCAGTGGCGCGGCGTGATGTGGATCCGTAAACATTCGTCACGAATCCGACACAGAAGTTAACTCTTTCACATTGTCTGCACAAGAAGTGGAAAAGCTCCGGACTTTGTAGCCCATTCATCTGCTCAAATGGGCTACAACGGAACTAAGTATTTATGGAAAAACATCTCACATAAGATGGTGCAAAAAGCAGTGTTGAATCAGTGTTGATGCTGGGTCGGGGCAGGAAGGACGAATAGGCACAGATTTCGCCCAGCTGCTTCCGTGGAGATGCACCCCGCAGGCTACGCGGCCACTTGGGACTTTACCGGGGGCGCTTTGAATGTGGGTTCCGTATTGGGGATAGTATGCGTGCCGTTGTGATTTAGGGCATACAGGATCAATTCAACCCGGCTTGAAATGCCGAGCTTATTGAAGATCCGGAACATGTAATTTTTGACAGTATGTTCGCTCAGTTTTAACTGGCTCGATATCTCACGGTTCGACATGCCTTCCGCAACCAGCGTCACTACCTGTTCTTCGCGCCGTGTCAGCAGTCGATTGCCATTGGCATCGGCAGGCCGCATGGGAACAGCGCTCTTAAAAGCTTCCAGCAGGAAGCGGAGTTCATCGCTGCTAGCCCAGATCTGGCCTTGATGAACGGCGTAGATACACTTGCAAAGTTCTTCGGGCGATTTCGCGCGGCAGAAAATCCCCGCGGCTCCAGAACGAAACGCATCCACCACCTGGTCTCTCTCGCATGTATCCAGCAGAACGATTAACGCAACATCGGGATGAGCGGCATGGAGTTCACGCATGACGCGAAGTCCACTCAAGGAGCCATCTTGCAGGGTGGCGGATATGACCGCGATATCCGGTTCACTTTCATCGAGCGCAGCGCAGAGCTCCCGTGACGAGGTAGCAAAAGCAGCGATACTGAATCTGTAGCGAGAAGCCTTCAGTACGTTTGACAATAGCTGACAGCCCATTCGACTGGAGTCGGAAATCAGGACTGAGATTTTTTGGTGTGCACTATTTTTACTCATCCGCATCTGGCCTTGCCCGGTTAAGGCGGGGCGCCCCTAACCGGAACACTCAATATCTTATTAGTTAATCAAAACGAGGCGGTCTGCCGAGTTCTGCCAATTTGAGCTGATTTCGTTGGACTGGGTAAAAAAGGACGCGGTTGCCACTGCCGTGCGCGGAAGAAGATGACTACAACGCTAGAAGTTGAAGGCGAGCCCGCCGCGGATGGCGCGGGCCGATTGAACCAAATATAGAGTGCGACCATCCTGAGCCACCATTGGCACGTAGCCCTGAGACAAAAGATTTCTCACGTCCACCAGCGCCTCGACCTTGCCAGGAAGGAATGAAGTGCCGGGAATGGGTTGCCGGATAAAGACGTTCAGATAAGGATCAGATTGGCCGGGTGAGGCATTGAACATATCCACGGGCGTGAGCACGGCGGTTCCGCTCGTCCATTTATATGAGGTGATCCATCGCGTCCGGCTTCCGGGAATCTCGCCGGAAAATTTCGCAGCGACAGAATGATGATAGTCCTGCGAGAATGTTGCGGAGTCGATCGCAGAATTGGCCTGATCGACAGCCATGGCGCCGCCAAAACCGTAATCGAGTGTTGCAGTCAGAGCATTTGAAAGTTGGCGCTGTGCGACCAGGCGTAATCCTTGAGTGGCCAGAGTCCCACCGGTCATGTTGAACGTGCTGGCATACACATCCGGAAGAAGATTCGCAACTTCGATGTCAGACTCGAGATCTCCCACGCCCGTCAGAGCAATGCGGCGTACGACGTCTGAATAATACGCTGCCTGAAAATTGCTCTTGCCCACGCGCTGTGCAATCGAAATCTCTTGATGGCGAGCCCGCTCCAATTGCGGAGCAGAGTCTTTCAACGACACGCGCGGATTGGTTTCGCTCAAGTCTGCGGGTGAGGTGTCAAACCCCTTCTCTTCCCGGGTACTGGGCTCTGAACTCGCGAAGCGATATTCCACCAATGTATCGGGGGTCAGATGCGCCTTGACCGAGCCGTAGGGACGAAACGCAGTGACGCGGCCCCGGAACTGCACGGTTTGCAGTTCTCCACCGTAATTGAGCTCAAGCCGGTTTCCCATGCTAAATCCGTCAGAAACAGAAAGTGCCACAGCATTCAGCGCCGCATGGTGTGCAGCAGTAGCCGCTGTCGCATAGCGTCGGGCGGTCAATGCGACTTCTGGGTGAAAACCGCCGATCGTCTCCTGCTTGTATGCCGCGCGCACGATGCCGTTCGGCTGACCACTTCCTGATGCCACGTTTCCATTGAATGAAAGTGTTCCGGAACTCGCTCCCGAATTGAAAAGTGATTGCTCGACCTTGAAAGCAGTGTTCACGTCGGAACTATTAAACGCTTCGCCGTCAGAACCGGCGATAAACGCGACTCGCGCCTTCAAAACACGATCATCAGCTTTGTCTGAATTTGAAACCATCACGAGCGGGCCATCGTTTTCGAGAGCACGCAAGATCGGCCGGTTCGCAGCCGAACGCAACGTCCAACCCCAGTCATCGTCTTTCTTATCAGTATGGCGAACGGCCGGAACAAGTTTGAATGCCTCGACCAGCGTATTCAAAGTCAGATTGACCATTACCTGTGAGCCGGAGTGAAGATCCACATTTTCGCGCAAGGAAGGAAGGAACGAATTTGCCGTCGCCTTGATCAAGTAAATGCCGGGCAGCAGGCCATTGGCGGTGTAGAAGCCTTTTGCATCGGTGTACGCTT
Source organism: Acidobacteriaceae bacterium (assembly GCA_025462925.1). Lineage (GTDB taxonomy): Bacteria > Acidobacteriota > Terriglobia > Terriglobales > Acidobacteriaceae > JAICLA01. The sequence continues at coordinate 2,397 of JAOAPL010000255.1, read as the reverse complement.
TTACCGGTTGTGCCAAAGCGGAGGTGAATATCTCAACCAAGACGCCCAATTGTGGCTTGCCCAGTGAATCGTTTATGTGTCCGGAGATCGTCGCGTCACCAGACCCCGCAGCCACCGCAGGCAAAGTAAAGGCTGCAGCGAGGGAGAAAAGAATTGCTAGACGTCGAATTTTGCTGGCCATGGGAAGCGCCTCACATAACACAATCGTTCCAGGGGCAAAAACTATTCCACGGCAAATTTTGCCGATGGAATCGGGTTAATCGTCTGCTTCGAAATATTGTCGTTCACCTTTATGTTCAGTTGATAAACGCCGGGCGGCACACTTGCCAATGAGAGCGTTTTTTCAACAGTGAACTGATCGCCGGTGTTACCGCCCTCTCCGCTGTTCTCTGTTTTATGCACGACGGGCTGGTTCGTCGCGGTGTTCACGATCTCATATTCAATTGTTGCAGACGACTTGTTGGTCTTTTGGTCCACGCCCAGGTTATAAACCTGCATCCAGAAATTGATTTTCTCAGTCTTCTTGAAAATGGTGGGCTTGCCATCGGCGGAATTCACGCGAGGCCGCACTTTAGTCGTGCCAATCACAAAGCTGCCGGTCCCTACATCGCGCGTCGGCACCTTCTCCATCTTATCGGCCAAAATCAAGGTGCTCGCGACCAGGCCCCGGTCTTCACCCATATTGGGTACTAGAATTCCGGTGCGCCATGTCCCTAGCCGTCCTTCGCCGTTGGCAACGTCCTTCACGACCACGTCGACGCGATAGCGACCGCTTCGAAGCGGCAGTGCCTTCCAGTACACGGACGACTTCTGGACGGCGTTGGGCAGAAGTTCTTTCGGAACATCGATGCTGACCGTATCCTCAAACGTCTGCGCCACTCTTCCTGTCAACGTGGTTACTCTGCCGAAAATGTTTACCAGTCCGTGCGACACGCCCTCTTTTTCGACGAACGTGACATCCTTGTTTTTGATCTGGATCGTGATGGGAACCAGCACCGTATCTTCGGTGACTTTTACGAAATCCACCCGGACATCAAACGGCATCAAGTTATAACGGATCTTGGTCGAAACAACCTCTTCCAAGTCCTTGAACTTCACACTCGGTGCGCGGCTTAACTTCGAAAACTGTTCCAGCCTGTCAAACTGCTTTGATTGAATGTCGCTGTTGAAAGCGCCCCGGCCAAGTCTTTCCATGCCGCCACTAAACCGGTCGGTCTTGCTCGCCAATCCCATGGCTTCATAATCAGTCAGACCGGCTCCGGGGACGTTGAGCAACGCGTCCTTCTTTGAGCGGTCCATCGTCATTTCATACTTGCCGCACATGCAGTCATCCACAAACTCGATCTCAACTTCATTGCCAATGCCTTCGATATAACGATAACGCCAAGTCTCGAACGGATAGGTAGAAGTTGATCCGCCGCCCTCCTCTTGGGGGCGCTGGTACTGACCGCCGCTGGGGTGAGAATCGATAGTGTCAGGAGGCCCGAATACAACATAAATCCGTCCTCGATCAGTCCTCCACCCTTGCACACCGGATGCAAAGTGTTCATTCGCATATGCGATACGACGATAGTGCTCTTCCTTGAATTCGTTTTCGACGGTGTCTGGAGTGGGATCGCGACGTTGCCAGAATGCTTCGATGAATTGGTCGCGCTCTTCGTCATTGGACAGTTGCTTAAAAGCGGAGAGCTCTTCAGAAGTGATGATCCACTTCACATCGTTCTCCAGCCACTTCTTGTATTCCTGCCCAACTTCTTTCTTGAATGCCTTCGCATTCTTCTTTTGCTGTTCCGGCGAGATATCGCGCTTTAGCGGATCCACTTCCTGAGCGGAAGGTGTCTTCTTGTTGTTGGTGGTATCGGATTTCTGCTCGTCTGAGGATTGGCCAAAAGCTGCAAGGGATGCGAAGACTGTGAGGGCTAGAATTGAATAGCGAAACCGGGAATTAAAGGACATTTTCAAACTGCTCCTCAACGACCCAACAGGAATACACTTTTGGGTGTTTAATTGTAAGATTTTGCCGGGCAGAAAGCAAGGTAATCCGCTCTTGCCTGCCACTTCCGTTAAGTCTGCAAATTGCTCATTTTCTACATACTTAATCCTAGTACCATGATCGTCCACCAAGTGGCATAAGTTGTCGCACCCTGTGGCAAAGTCCTGTCCGCTGAAATCCTCAAATCGCTCACAGGGTCGAGCAAACAAGCTATAATCCTTGTTCAAATCTACAGTTTGTTTCCAGTCCAAAGGAAAAGTTTCAATTTCGCACACTGGACGAATACTTGAACCTAGAAACCCAGGTCCGAGAACATAGTTTTTGAAACTTCTGCCGCTTCTTTGACGTACAACATACAGCATTTCGGCAAGTCTGGTTCCCCATTGCGGACAAAACTTCTGGGC
>JAOAPL010000222.1 GCA_025462925.1 Acidobacteriaceae bacterium | reverse complement strand
CATTCCGCCTGACGGAGAAGATGGATCGCCGCACCGACCTGCAAATGCAGACTGAGCTGTATCTGAAACCCGGCAATTTCAAAGTCGCAATAATCGCCTACGATTCAGCTCTTGGAGAACGGAGCGTTTCGTTCTCGCGAGTACAGATAGACAGAGAAGAACGGGATCCATTTCCCGATCTTCTCAGCAACATGCCATCAGTGCAATTCTTACCGAGCCCTACGGAAGGGCTTGTCGCTTTTGGAACAGGTCGGATCAACCTGCCGGTGGTTACGCAACGCCCGGTACAGTTCGACTTGGTTGTCGATCTCAGCGCATACGAAAACGATGCGGTCGCGAGTCCAATTCCGCCACCGATGTTCGGCGCTCCTCGCGGCTTTCCCAGGCCAATCCAAGTGAATCGGGCGACTTCGACAAATGATAGAAGGTATTTGGATCGCCTCATTCAAACGGCAAGCGTGCTCAGTCAAATGCACTTCGAGAAAGGATGCACGCGCGTAACTGTTATGGACGTGCTGAAAAAGAGCATCATCGTGCCTACGACAGCGGACGCGGTCGATTGGCAGAATATTCGCAAAGATGTCTTGGGACCCGAGCACAATCTGGTCAGCGTTTCCGCTCTAGGAGGCAGAAACGAGGTGCCCAGTTTTGTGACCGAGCAGTTAGAAAAGGTAATGGCCGCAGAACCGCGCTGCGCTGCGGAATCGGGCACACCCGTTCACATTATTGCGGTGTTGACTCATGGGGTGGAGATTGGGGCGAGCCACTCGAAAACGAAAGTTGAGCAGAGATGCGATTGCCAAGTCTTCTACTTGAAGCAAGGAGACGACTATCATCGCGGCGAGGACGATTTAAAGAAGATACTATCGCCGTTGTCGCCCAAAGTCCTGGGATTTACGTATCCGCTGGAATTCAGGCACAAACTAGGCGACCTTGTGCACGAAATGGAAAAGACTTCTGCAGCGAACTAAATCTTCAACGCCTTTCCGAGTTGCGCCAAGGCGCTGCGGAGGTCTTCGGTCGGCGTGCCAACGCCGATGCGCACGCGGTCTGGAGTTTCAAAAAAGCTGCCCGGGACGACGCTCAAATCAAAATCCTGGCGCAGGCGATTACAAAATTGTTCTCCAGTTCCCTTCCTGATCCGCGGAAAAACGACTGTACCGTGCTCTGGCCAGTGGTATTCGAGTTGCGTTTGCGATTCGAGGAATTCACGAAGAAGCTGGCGATTTTCCGCAAGTACGCGTTTCTGCTTGGCTGCGATCTGGTCCAGCTTTTCGAAAGCGACGATGCTCAGCAATTCCGCAATATGCACGGGAGTTGAGCCGTGCAGGTCATTGATGTGCCACATGCGCTCTGCTGATTCGGGCGTGGTCAATACCCACCCGCATCGCAATCCACTTAACCCGTAGGCTTTTGTCAGACTGTTGGTGCTGATAAAGACTTCGGGATCGATATGGAATGCACTCCTTGGCTCGCGCTGCCAGAGCATTTCCAGATAGACCTCATCCACCAGGACGCGAGCGCCGACGCTTCTTGCCAATTCACCTATTTTTCGCAGGGTGTCTTCCGGTGTGAATGCGCCGCTGGGGTTGTGCAGATTGCAGATGACGATAAGCTTGGTGCGTTTAGAGAGATTTCGCTCCAGATCAGCCAGGTCGATCGCGAAGGTATCCGGCGAGCGGCGAAATCTCTTTATTTCCAGGCCGAGATAGCGCGCGGTGTCGAGCAGCAGCGAATACGTGGGTAGTTCCACGAGAATCTCGTCGCCGGGATCGGTACCGGCGGCGAGCGCGAGATAGTTCGCCATCGACGTCCCCTGCGCAGCGACGACGCATTCCACGGGAACACGGTAACGCCCCGCGATGGCTTTGTTCAGCGGCTCGTATCCGTAGATGGTGGAACCGTTGATCTCCAACTGGTCGATGGAGACGCCCAACTCAGGCAGCGGGAATGAGGCCATGCCGCTGGTGGCGAGATTGAATTTCGCGCCCGAAAAGAGCTTGGCAAATTCCATGTAGGAAGAGCGTGCATGGGAGCGTCGAAAGTTCATGCGGGCCTCGCGCGCTTCCAAAGGTAAAACACCGGAATGCCGGAAAACAGGATTGCGATGCCGATCAGCGTGTTGGCTGGAAATCGCAATACCGTGTTCACGACGACGAGTGCGCAGACGCAGCAGAAGAGGAGAGTCGTCCAGGGATGGCCGGGCATGAGATGTTGCGCGTCGCCGACGTTTCGCCTGCGGAAAACAAAGATACAGCTGGCGGAGATGCCGAAGAAAATAAAATCCATGGTCACCACGTAATTGAGGATCTGCTCATACTTCCCTGTGAACAGGATCACGGCTGTCCAAATGCTTTGCAAGATGATGGCGAAGACTGGGACCTGTGTCTTCGGGCTGATCCGGCCAATGGCTCTAAAGAAAACTCCATCCTCCGCCATGGCGAAGTAAACGCGCGGCGCGGTGAGTACGCTCTGGCTGAGAAATCCGAGCGCGGAGACGGCGATGCCAAAGGCAATGACTGTCGCCCCCTTCGCTCCAAAGGCCGCGCTCATCACCGCCGAAGCGGGCGTCTTGGTTGTCGCGAGCTGCGAAGCCCCAAGAGTCCGCACGCAGACGAAATTTACTGCCATGTAGAGGACGATAACGCCGATCACGCCGATGAGGAGTCCGCGCGGCAGGTCTTTTCGTGGATTCTTCAGTTCACCGGCGGCGAAGTTAGCGGTTTGCCATCCGGCAATTGCGAACAGCACCGGAACCATCGCCGCGCCGAAATCCGAGAGCAGACCGAACTTAACCGGTTGATCGAGAATCGGCGTCCAGGCGATCCGTGGAGCAGTCACGAAGAATAGACCTGCGGCCACGAGAAGAAAGATAGCACCGATCTTCATGACCATCAGAATGTTTTGCACGGTGCTGCCGGTGCGCACGCCAAGACAATTGATGAGTGTCAGGATGGTAAGCGTCAGTACCGCGACGGCAGCTTCAGGGAGATGGAGTCCGGTGAGTTCGATAAAATATCGTGAGAAGGTCACCGTAACGGCTGCCATCCCGCCGGTCTGGATAACGAGTAACAGGACCCAGCCGTAAAGAAACGCGAGCAGCGGATGATAGGCCTCGCGGATGTAAGCGTATTGTCCGCCGACCTTCGGAAGCCGCTCGGCAAGCTCGGCATAGATAAAGGCACCTGCCAAGGCAATGACGCCGCCAGCGGCCCAAGCTCCCATGATCAGTGCCGGCGTGTGCACACTCTGCGCTACGACGTACGGGTTGATGAATATCCCGGCGCCGATGATGCCGCCCATCACCAGCATGATTGCGTCGAAAAGGCCGAGCCGCCGGGCGAGCTGGGGTTGCTGCGTTTGCTGCTGGGATGCTGTGTTCGGCATGGAAAAGAGTGTACAACGGCGCCCGCAATACGTGCCGCTGACGCGCTATGGAAAAGCAGATTAGTATTTGAGCCACTAACTAACCGCTTTGATGAATCCCCGTCTAAGCAATCGAATGGACACCCTGGAGGCAGCGGCAGTTGCGCAGGTCCTCGCCGGCGACCGCGATGCCTTTCGCGTGCTGGTGGACGCGCACGCACGCAGTGTTTTCAACGTGGCTTATCGTATGACGGGAAATCGTGAAGACGCGGATGAGATCGTGCAGGAAACCTTCTTGCGCGCTTACAAGAGCCTCGACCGTTTTGAATCGAGGTCGAAGTTCTCGACGTGGATCTATCGTATCGCCGTGAACCGCTGCCTGGACTTCCTGGAAAAGAAGAAGATCACGGGCAGCTACACCATCTCAGACGATCCAGATGCTGAAGAGAACACCATTCAATTGGCTGCGCCGAGTGCCGGGCCTGACCGCATGCTGCTCAGCAAGGAAGCAAACAAGAAGATCTCTGAGGCGATGGAAGGCCTCACGCCCACGGAGCGCGTAGCGTTCACGCTTCGTCATGTGGACGGGCACTCGATCGAGGAGATCAGCAAAGTATTGAAAGTCCGCGAGAACGCCGCGAAGAACACGATCTTTCGCGCGGTGCGGAAGCTGCGGATCGCACTTGAACCACTGGTGGCAACCGAATGAAACATTTAACTGAAGAAGAATTGATCTTGCAACACTACGGTGAAGCGAATGACCGGGCGTTGCTGTCGCACATTAAAGCATGCAACGAGTGCCGCTTGCGCCTTGAGCAGCTGGATACTTCCCTGCGGCACGTACCTGTTCCCGCCGTGCCGGAATTAGAAGACGGATACGAGGCGCAGGTCTGGCTGAAATTGCGCGACCAACTGCCAGAGAAGAAAGCGAACAGTTGGGCCTTATTCCTGCGTCCGCGCAATTGGGCGATGGCGGGAGCGATGGCCGTACTGATGACCGGCGCGTTTCTCGCGGGGCACTTCTGGAAGGGCGGGCGCGGAACGACTAAGCCTCCCGAGATTGCGCGGAATAATCCAGCCAAGGTCGACCGATTGGTGGCGCTCGCCGTGGGCAATCATCTGGAGAAGTCGCAGATCCTGCTGATCGAGCTGATGGCCGAGCCTGCCGAAGACAAGACGGATTTCTCAGCGACGCAAGAACAGGCGCGGGACTTGTTGGATGCCAACCGGCTTTATCGGATCAGCGCAGAACGCGGCAAGGACCCGGCTGTACAGCACACGTTGGATGACCTGGAGCGGGTACTGGTGGAGATCGCGAATTCGCCTTCGGACCTGAAACCCGGTGATGTGGAACGTTTGCAGAAATTAGTTGAGTCAGAAGGACTGCTTTTCAAGGTACGCGTGGTTGGTTCCAGGATCAGGCAACAAAACAATCCACCCCCGGCAAAACGGCTGGGAACGAAAATCTAGAGGTCTCATGAACAAACATTTCGCAGGTCTAATGATCGTCGTCGCTGGCACATCAGGCTTCCTCGCAGCAGAAGCAACAAGCGGAGGCGAAGGCCCGGTGCGCTATGCCGAGCTGGCGATGCTGGAGCAGAATCCGGGGCAGGAGAAGGCAAATGCCGCCGAAGACGGGCTCTATTCGCAAGGCACACAAGCAATAAACGAGAACAATTATTCCAAGGCGCTCTCGGACTTCGATCAAGTGGCCAAGATGAATGGCCGCCGCGCTGAAGGCGCTCTCTACTGGAAGGCTTACGCGCAGAACAAGCTGGGACAGCGCAGCGAAGCACAGGGTACCGTCGCGGAGTTGCGCCGTGCGTACCCGCAAAGCCGATGGCTGAGAGAGGCCGGAGCGCTGGAGATCGACATCAGGAAGTCCAGCGGCGACCGCGTGAATCCGGAGGCAGAAAAGGACGAGGAGTTAAAGCTCATCGCGCTCGACAGCCTGATGCAATCAGATGACGAGCGGGCGATCCCGTTGTTGCGGAAATTCCTGAATGGCAATGCTTCCCCCAAATTGAAGGACCGTGCGTTGTTTGTGCTCTCCCAGAGTGGCCGGCCCGAGGCGCAGCAGGTCTTGGGCGATGTTGCGTTAGGCAAGCAGTACCCGGAGCTGCAAGAGAAGGCTATTTATTATCTCGGAATCGAAGGCCTTGATCGCAGCGGTGAACGTTTGCAAGCGATCTACGACGGTTCGCCTGATGCGAAGATCAAAAGGTCAGTGCTGCACGCCTTGATGGTGTCAGGCGATGAGCAAAGGGTCTTCGCCATCGCGCAGAAGGAAAACACTCCGGAGCTGAAGAAAGACGCCATCCATCAGCTCGGCGTGATGGGCGCGCATGATGAATTGCGGAAGCTCTACAAGCAGACGACCACCAATGACGCGAAAAAAGAAATACTCCACTCCATGGGCATCGGCGGCGATACCGATGGGCTGATCGAAGCGGCAAAGAGCGAGACTGACCCTGATGTCCGCGCTAGTGCCATCCACGGCTTGGGAATTGGTGGAGGAAAGCGCGGCAATGAAGCACTGGTTTCAATGTACCCGGCACAGAACGACAAGGAGACGAAGAAGCAGATCATCAATGCACTGTTCATCCAGGGTGCAGCAACGCAACTGGTCTCATTGGCGAAGAAGGAAACCGATCCGGAGATGAAGAAGGCGATTGTGAGCAAGCTCTCGGTCATGGGTTCACGCGAAGCCAACGAATACTTGATGGACATCCTTAACCAGTAACGGTGAAATCATGAAGCGCCTGATCCTTTCAATCGCGATGTTCTTCACGGTGGCAGCTGCCCAAACTGCGCCGCCGATATCTGCGGAAGTGCGGCAGCCGAAACTTACCAATGCGAAGCTCCATGTGATTCCCGCTGGCGTGGGATTGGAAAAGACGGTGACAGAGCTGATCAAGTCACAGACTGCGCCGATGTGGATCGGCTATTCGATCCCGGTGGAAGCTAAAGAGCGCACGATGTGCTGCTTCGACGATTGGCGACAGCAGTCAAACAACAATTGCTGCTTCGGTTGCAGGTTGGAGAAAGAAGCTGGAAATTTCTTCAATGGGCATGTGGACAACGGCACATCAACCTGTGACAACCTTGAGCCTGCGGATTTCGCGTTCATAATGTTGCGGTCAGAGGCGGGGGCGCTTACAAAAGTGCGGGCATTCTCCCGCGATTGCGGCCTCGATGCCGCTGGGCTGAATGTCTATTGGATCGAGAATGTGAATCCGGTGGACAGCATAAAGTACCTGGCCAAGTTGGCAGAGTCTGACCGCGATTCAGAGCATAAGAAAAGCATCGGCGATCAAGCTGTCTATGCCGTAGCGATCCACAACAATCCAGCCGCGGACGCCGCGCTTGAAAGCCTCCTCACAACATCCCATCCACGACGTATCCGGCAGCATGTGGCGATCATGCTGGGTTCTGAGCGTGGGAAGAATGGTCTGGCAATTCTGCGAAACATCATGAAGAACGACAGCGATGACAAATTTCGTGAAGAGGCGCTGGTGGGATTCGCACAAAGCGGAAGCGATGATGGTCTCAGAGAATTGGTGGATATCGCAAAAAATGATTCGAGCTCCCGGGTGCGCGGACAAGCGATCTTCTGGCTGGGGCAGGCAGGAGGGCGCAAAGAAGCTTCAGAGATCAGCGATGCGATCGACAGCGATCCGGATACGGACGTAAAAAGAAAAGCGGTCTTCGCTCTGGCGCAGATGCCAGCCAACGAAGGCGTGCCAATGCTGATCCACGTTGCCAAGACAAACAAAAACCCAGCCGTTCGGCGAGAAGCCGTCCGATGGCTGGGTCATACGAATGATCCGCGATCACTTGCTTTCCTTGAAGAAATCCTCCTCGGCGGAAAACAGAATTAATTATTTCTGAGCCCCCGTGCCTGGGCTGGTTACATCAAGCCGCAGCTCAGGCAGTTTCGCATTGCGAAGCTGCGCGTTCACGGCCGCGATTTCCTGCGTCTTTAGCGATTGCCATCCGTCGAAGACCGCCTGTTCTGCGTGCTTGAGATTGGCTGCCGCTTCTGCTTGTCCAGTTGTGGGCGCGAGGTCCGCCTCTTGAACCATGCCGATCAAGGCGAGCATCGCGGCGCGCAAAGCCGTAAACGTTTTGGGATCGCCACCCCGGCCGCCGCCACCGCCACGCCCGTTCTCTCCGCCTGCGAGTGTTTGAAGTTTCTGGTCAAGAGCTGTGAGAGAAGTCGCCAATTCGGCAGGCGCATTCTTCTGACGATCCTTGATCTCTGCGCGCAGAGCTTTCACCTGGTCCATGGCTGACGAGACGGTGCGTGTATCGGCATACAAGTCTTCCGACAGCTTGAATTGCTGGGCCAATTCCGCACCTGGAGTTTTCACGCGCGGATCCATGTTGATGGTCAACGGCTGAGAGTAGCTTTGTCCATTTGCGGTCAGGACTACGGTGTACTGCCCGGGCATGACCCACGGAGAAGTAGCGTCAGGCGCAGTGTTGCGGTAGATGGCAGCGATGGGGTAACTGGGCTTTATGCCGGGAGTAGGCGTGTAGTGCATGTCCCACAAGAAGCGATGCATGCCCGCGGCATTCGACAAGACCTGCGGCGGACGCGGCCAATACGCAGGGATTGCAAGCATAGGATCAGCTGGCTCAACAGGGTCGGCACTAGAATAATGGCGGACCACGCGGCCAGCACCGTCGCGAATCTCCAGCGAGATGGGGCCGGCTGTTGCGGACTTGAGATAGTAGTCGATGACTGCGCCATCGGGAGGATTGGGAGTTGCGGGCTCATCGGGCGGCAACGGGGTGTCACTGTTCATGTTCCAACGAACTCGGTACGAATCCTGCGGACGGAAAAGGAATGCATCTCCGGCGAGGACTTTCGACTGCAGCTGGCGCAGCGGAGTGATGTCGTCGAGGATCCAGAAACCGCGTCCGTGAGTGGCGGCAACGAGATCGTCGTTCTTGATGATCACATCGCGAACGGAACTTGCGGGCATATTGCGACGCAGCGATTGCCAGTGGTCGCCATCGTCGACGGAAACATAAACCGCACGCTCCGTGGCGGCAAAGAGAAGTCCTTTGCGCTCGGGATCTTCGCGCACGGCGTTCACGTTTTCGTTTTCCGGAATGCCATTGACGATCTCTGTCCACGTCTTGCCGGAATCGCGCGTGCGCAAAATGTGCGGACGCAGGTCATCGAGCCGCAAGGTGTTGATTGCGGCGTATGCGGTCTGGGGATCGAAGTGGCTGGCGTCAATGACGGAGACTTTGGAGAACGGCGTGTTCTGCTTAGGACTGATCTCAGTCCAATTCGCGCCGCCATCGGTCGAAAGGTGCATTAGGCCGTCATCTGTGCCTGCCCAGATGCGATTGCCATCCATCGGCGAGATTGCGACTGCGTAGATCACGCCTCGCTGAGTAGGTTGTGCGGTTTTTTCTGCTTCATATTTCCCAATACTCGCGGGCGCATCAAAAGTCTTTCGCGTGAGATCTGGACTAACCTGCTGCCATTTCTTGCCACCGTCCGATGTCTTCCATAGAACATTGCTGGCGAAATAGAGCGTATGTGGGTCGGTGGGCGAGAAGACGATAGGCTCGGTGCGGAGCACGCGGAAATCCGCGGGACGCGTGGGCTTGGGAGAAATATTTTCTGCTTGGCCGGTGCGGCGATCGTATCGCGAGAGCTTGCCACCGTAAACGATGTTCGGATCAGACGGATCGGGAACCACGTAGCCGTATTCCTCTGCGGACACCGGATGCCAATCGCGAAACGTGATTTCGCCATCATTGCCGCGGCTGGAGATGCAGGCTGATCCGCTCTCTTGCTGTCCGCTGCAAACACGATATGGGAAATCGTTATCGGCGTTCACGTGGTACATCTGAGCGGTGTTCTGGTTGTACCAGGAGCTCCATGTGGCTCCGCCATTCACGGTGATGATCGCGCCTTGATCGCTGGCGAGCGCAATGATCTCGGGATTATCGGGATTGATCCAGATGTTCTGGTAATCGTCGCCACCGGGAGCGCCGCGGAAGCCTGTCCATGTCTTGCCGCCGTCGATAGACTTCCAAGTCACAGTGCTGGTCACGTAGATTGTATCGGGATTTTTCGGATCGATTCGCGGGACGGAGAGATCGCCGCCGCCGATGCGTCCTGCGGGACGGGCGTCTGTGGTCGCCTGAGTCCAACTCTGTCCGGCGTCGCTGGATGAATACAGAGCGACTGCATCCTTGCTTGCGACCGAAGCGAAGAGTCGGTTTGGCGAACTCTGCGAAACAGCAAGATTGGCCTGGACGATTCCTTCGGGCAGACCTTTGGTGAGTTGATTCCATGTCTGGCCGCCATCAGTGGATTTGAAAATACCGCCGCCGGTCCCGTTCCAGGATCCATTCTCCCACGGGCCCTCGCGGGCTTCCCAAAGCGCAGCATAGGCTATGTTCGGGTTCGACGGGTCAATCTTTACATCCGCGCCCCCGGTGTTCTCGTCTTTGTACAAGACTTTTTTGAAATTCTTTCCGCCATCGGTTGAGCGGAAAATGCCGCGCTCTTCGTTGGGACCATAAGGATGTCCGGCAACGGCGACCAGAAGTTTATCGGGATCGCGGGGATCGATAGCAATCTGCGGAATCTGCTGGCCATCGCGCAGGCCGAGATGTGTCCACGTCTTGCCGGCGTCGGTGGATTTGTAAATGCCGTCGCCGACGGAGAGATCGGGGCGATGCAGTCCTTCACCGCTGCCAACGTAAACAACGTTCGGATCGGAGAGCGCGACCGCTACCGCGCCGATAGATCCGGTGGGTTGCTGGTCGAAGAGCGGATTCCATGTGCGGCCGTAGTCGTTCGTCTTCCATACGCCGCCATTCACCACGCCGATATAAAAAACGCTGCGCTGGCTGGGAACGCCGGTGATGGCCTTGGTGCGTCCACCACGAAGCGGGCCAATGCCACGCCAGGTGAGCGACTGCAAAAGGTCAGGATTGAACTCTTGAGCGAAGGCAACGGAAGTGGATGTAAGAGAGAAGGCAGCAAGCGCAATAAGCGCGAGGCAACGGCGCGAGATGTTCAAGGATGTCCTCCGGAGTGACAGGAGGATATCGTAATCATCTCAACGAATTCTGTACAGCCACACTGGCTTGAATCGCTAAGCGCGGATACGCACAAACTCGTTGGGATTGAGATGATTCAGATCGACGGTTTCATATTTCGGCAACTCGCCGCGGACCATAGCCACTTCATCGCAGGCGTGGAGCTTGGGACAATTGATGCAATCTTTGTAGATCTTGTCCGGAAGTTCCTGGCGCGTAGCAGTGCGGAAGCCGAAGTGTCCGAAGAAATCGGGAATGCGCGTGAACAGACAGACGCAGCTCACGTGCTGGCGCTCGGCCTCAATCATCAGCGCGTCGATGAGTAACCTTCCCGCGCCCTTCCCTTTGTATTGCGGGAAGACCGCGATGGAGCGGACCTCAGTCAGGTGCGGACCATAAAGGTGGAGCGCACCGCAGCCGATGATCTTGCCTTCGTCCTCGACGACGATGAAGTCGCGGACATTCTCATATAACTCCGGCAGTGACCGTGGCAGCAGAGTCCCGCTCTGCGAATAGCCGTTGATCAATGCGTGGATCTGTTGCGCGTCGGGCAAGATGGCATTACGCGTGAGCATGGGCTTCTCCCTTGAACTGAGAAATTCGCTGGCTTGCAGCAGCAAGCGCTTGTTTTACACGAGCCCGGGCAGTGCCGCCGATCACATCGTGGCAATCGAGAACAGCGTTGAGTTGAACGGCAGAATAGAAATCCTGAGCGAACGCAGGATGAAGGCCTTGGAGCTCTGTTAATGGAAGGCCTTGCAATTCGCATCCCTTGTCCATGCAGAGTCGGACGGCGGCGCCGATGATCTCATGCGCGCGCCGGAATGGAACTCCTTTGCTCGCGAGATAAGTTGCTGCCGCGAATGCGTTCATGAAGTGCGATTGCGCAGCGGCTTCCATCACAGCGAAATCAAACTGCACTTCGCGCATGAATCCGGTGGCGTGTTGCAACATGGAAAGCGCGGTGATGGCGGAATCGAAGATCGGCTGCTGTGTCTCTTGGAGGTCCTTGTTATAGGCGAGCGGCAGACCTTTCATGTTGATGGTCACGGAATTTGCATTGGCGATGAGGCGTGCCGATTTCGCACGGATCAGCTCAAGCGCGTCCGGGTTCTGCTTCTGCGGCATGGCGCTGCTGCCAGTGGAATAACTCTCCGGAAGTTTTACGAAACCGAATTCCTGCGTGCAGAAGATGATCAGCTCTTCACTCCATCGGCTGAGATGAACGCCGAGTACAGAAAGTGCTTGCAGGAACTCGATGGCAAAATCGCGGTCGCTGGTAGCGTCCATGCTGTTTGCAGTGGGCGAATCAAAGCTCAATTTTTTTGCGATGCTCTTTCGATCGAGCGAAAGCGTACTGCCGGCAATGGCGCCGGAGCCGAGTGGACAAACGTTCAACCGCTTGCGGCAGTCGGCGAGGCGATCGGCATCGCGCGCCAGCATTTCAAAGTACGCAAGCAGCCAATGCGCTACCAGCACGGGTTCGGCGCGTTGAAGGTGGGTGTACGAAGGCATGGTCCGGTCGCCGGCATCGGTTGCGCGCTGCACAAATATTTCCATCAGGTCGGCGAGGGACGTGAGCGCGGCATCGATCTGTGCGCGGATGTACAGGCGCAGGTCGGTGGCAATCTGTTCATTGCGGCTGCGCCCGCTGTGGAGCTTGTATCCCACTTCGCCGATCCGGCTGACCAGTTGCTTCTCGACGAAATGATGAATGTCCTCAGCCTCGTCGTCTTGCAGCAGAGCAGGATTACTACCGGCCTCGTCTCCAATCGCGCGGAGCGCAGCAGTGATCTGCTCCAACTCGACAGAAGAAAGCACGGCGATTCCGGCGAGCGCATTCGCATAGGCAGCGCTGGCGGCGAGTTCCTGTTTTAATAATTGCTTGTCGAACGGGAACGAGCGTTGCCATCTCTCAAAATCTGGATCGAGTGGCTGGCGAAATCGACCAGACCACATCTTCATTTGCCCACCTCTGTCGGCGCTTGCTGCCGCAAGCGGGCGCGGGTGCGCGCCGGTAATCCCAGGATGCGGATGAAGCCGGCGGCATCTTTCTGGTCATAACTGTCGCCCATCGTGAATGACGACAGATCAGTGCGATAGAGCGAGTTCTCAGAACTTCTGCTGCCGATGGCGATGTTGCCTTTATAGAGCTTCAGCTTCACGGTTCCGGAAACTTCTTTCTGTGTGTCTGCAACGAATGCGTCCAGCGCCTCACGCAGTGGCGTAAACCACAGCCCGTAATAAACGACTTCCGCATACTGCAATGCGATCTGCTGCTTGAAGTGCATCAGTTCGCGCTCAAGGCACAGCGCTTCGAGTTCCCGATGCGCGGTGAGCAGCAGCGTTCCGCCCGGCGTCTCATAGCAGCCGCGCGATTTGATTCCAACAAATCGGTTCTCGACGATATCCGTGCGGCCGATGGCGTTCTTTCCGCCAATCTCATTCAGCAACTCGACCATAGAGACCGCGTCCATCTTCATTCCATTGACGGAGACAGGCGTTCCCTGCTCAAAGCCGATCGCGACCTCTTCCTCTTTGTCCGGCGCTGACTGCGGCGAATTCGTCATCTGCCACGTGGATTCGAAGGGCGCGTTCGCCGGATCTTCAAGTTCCCCGCCCTCATGGCTCAGGTGCCAAATGTTTTTGTCGCGGCTGTGAATCTTTTCGCGGCTGGCGGTGACGGGGATGCCGCGCTTCTCAGCGTAATCGAGACAGTCTTCGCGCGACGTCAAATCCCACTCGCGCCACGGAGCCACGATCTGCAAGTCCGGAGCCAACGCCTGATAAGCGTGTTCGAAGCGGACTTGATCGTTTCCTTTTCCGGTGCAGCCGTGAGCGACCGCCTCAGCGCCACACTCAAGCGCCACTTCCACCTGGTGCTTCGCGATGACCGGACGCGCCAGCGATGTGCCTAGCAGATACTTGTGTTCATAAACAGCGCCCGCGCGCAGCGCAGGAAATACGTACTCCTGGAGGAATTCCTGGCGCATGTCGCGGACGACGACTTTCGACGCGCCAGTGGCGTAGGCTTTCTTCACCACCGCTTCGACGTCGTCACCTTGGCCGACGTCGCCGACCATGGCGATCACGTCATACCCGTGATTCTCTTTGAGCCACGGCACGATAATGGAGGTATCGAGTCCTCCGGAATATGCGAGAACAACTTTTTTAGGCATTGGTGCTCCTTGGCCGGAAGCGGCGCAGACCGCCACCCAGCAGCATCAGCAAGATGGCTTTTTGGATGTGCAGGCGATTTTCCGCCTGGTCGAAAACAACGGACTGCGGCGAATCGATCACAGCATCCGTGACTTCGTCGCCGCGGTGCGCGGGCAGGCAGTGCATAAACAGAGCGTGCGATGCGGCGTGCGCCATCAGTTTCTCGTTCACCTGAAAAGGTTCGAAAATCTGCGCGCGCTGCTGCGCCTCTTGCTCCTGGCCCATGCTTGCCCAAACGTCTGTGTAAATGGCATCTGCGTCAGTCACTGCTGCAATCGGGTCATTGCTGAC
>JAOAPL010000172.1 GCA_025462925.1 Acidobacteriaceae bacterium | reverse complement strand
AAGTAAGTTAGTCCTTGGTCGTTGGTCGTTGGTCGTTGGCCAAATCGCCAGACCTCAGCGGTTTGCTTACCACCAGCGACCAACCGCCAATGAATACCGCCAAACCCGCAAAAGATCTCGACAAGCGTGAACGCATCGTCAAGCGCATTGCCCGCGAGCTGCGCGATGGCTTCTATGTGAATCTTGGCATTGGCATGCCTACGCTTGTTGCCAATCATGTTCCGCCGGGGATCCAAGTAGTGCTTCAAAGTGAAAACGGGATGCTCGGCATTGGTCCTTACCCAATTGAGGGGCAGGAAGACGCGGACCTGATCAATGCGGGGAAAGAGACGATCACGGAGATGCCGGGGACGGCCTACTTCTCAAGCGCGGATTCTTTCGCCATGATTCGCGGCGGCCATATTGACTTGAGCGTGCTGGGCGCGATGGAAGTGGACGAGGAGGGCAGCCTGGCGAATTGGATGATCCCGGGGAAAATGGTCAAGGGCATGGGCGGGGCGATGGACCTGGTCGCCAGCGCGCGCCGAGTGATCGTAGCCATGGAGCACACCACGCGCGAAGGTCAGCCGAAAATCCTGAGGAAGTGCACGTTGCCGCTTACCGGGTCGAGGGTTGTGGAGACGATCGTTACCGAGATGGCGTACATCCGGGTGACGCCGGCGGGACTCGTCCTGGAGGAGATCGCGCCCGGGCTGACGCCCGATGATGTGCAGCGCGCGACCGAGCCCAGGCTGATTATGAGTCCGGGGTTTAAGCCTATGGAAGGCTAGGGCGTTCGTGATTTGGGAGCGTGAGAGCTTTTGGGTGCGCCGCTTCGGAGGCTGTGGATTGCGGCTTCAGCCTTTGGCGAGTTTGAACATCTCTCCATCTGAACACCCAGGGCTAAGGCGCTTGTGTCGCACCCCTTCTTTCGCCCTTTCAGGGCTTGCTCATTTCCCATCCCCACCCAGGGCTTGCGCCCTGGGCTGTATTCTTGCGCCGCTTTGCGGCTTGGTTTGCGGGTCCGCGTTGCACTTTTTCGGCGAAATCAAGGCCTGACACGTTAGCCCGCGAAGCGAAATGGATTTGAAGGCGCGCTTTCAGCCGCGCCGTAGGTCAAAATCTAAACCACATACGGCACGGCTGGAAGACGTGCCCTTCCACGGTGCTGCTGAAATTCGTGAGCGGCATACGCGAAGGAGGCACGCTAATGAATAAGCAATCAGGCAAGACGGAAGGGCGTACTTAGCAGGCGGAACGGCAGCATCACCACAGCCCACACGAGCGCCAGCGCACCGTGAACCGCGATTCCCGCAATGCGGAAGGGCAACAACAATAACCAGACGAGTGGATTACACAACCAAGGCGAATACGGCCACGGGCCAGCAAAGCACGAACAGGATGCACCAGAGAAAGAAAGCGATCATTGTCGAACTCTCCTGACCGCAGATACGATTTTAGAGGTGCTGAAGTTCCAGCCGACGACTGTGGAACTCTTTGGGCAAATTTTGCGACGTTGCTGGTGAAATGGCGATGTTTCAACACAACGCCGGGCATCAATTGTTCGCTCTTCAACACCGCAACTCGGATGGAACAGAGAGCGGAGTCTAAGGGGTTGGCGGTGGATACGGCGCGCTCGTAACATCCGGTCCAGGCTGGCTGTGCACCCAAGGATCGGCATTGCACACGATGGCCGAACTATCCTCTGGTAAAGATGAGTCATACAGACGAATAGACAAATAAGATTCAAGGTGGAGAAGCTGCGGCCATAGCTGCGGATCGAAAACCTTCATCCAGGCAAGCTCATCGTCGGCGTAAGCTGCGGACTCGCTGAGTGGCTTGGGCCGGATGTAGCTGACCCTAGAAACCTTATCCTTGACGACGTTAACGGTCTTCCCCGAACTCTTGAGAATCATGGATTTATCCGAAGCCCTCACCAGTTTGCCCTTGTGCTCTTGACCAGACGTCGTCACCACAACGATCTCTGGTTGGAAATTTTTCCCGACGATGCTCACAATGTCAGACCATGAGCTTCTGCGGCTAAAAATGACGCCAGGTCCCCACGCGCCATACGTAATGCGGAGCAAATCCGTTTGCTGAATCACAATATCGGTTGCGGTGCTTTGCGTGATCGCGACAGCGGAATCGTCCATGTGTTTGATCTTGCCACCGATGCAGTTGCGGTCCCGAGTGACAAAAATGTAATTTGCGCGATGCTTGACCTGTCTGAGACTATTCCATTGGTCATCGGAACCAGCGGACCACATCATCGGTGGGGAAGAACACAGAACCAGAGCTACTAAAAGTTGGACCATCCGTAACGCCTGCAAATTTCGACGACGACGATTCAGTGCGCGCCGCCCTGGCTCTCCACCCTCGGCTTCTCGAATTCATCCCCTTTTTGCCAGCCCACTAATTTTGGTTGTGATGCGGCGGCCCACCCCAGGGCGAAGCCGAAGCGGGCGATGACGGCGTCGCCGGTGAAGTCCATGCTGGGGCTGTATTCGTCGCTGGGTTGATGGTAGTGCTTGTTGGTGTATTCCTCGGCCTGCTGCATGCCCCAGTCGGTGTTGTGGCCTTTGTACTTCATGCCTTCGTTGATGGAGAACGCGGGAACGCCAACGCGGGAGAGGCTGAAGTGGTCGGAGCGGTAGAAGTGTCCGGCCTCGGGATGCGAATCCGGGCGGATGGCGA
>JAOAPL010000159.1 GCA_025462925.1 Acidobacteriaceae bacterium | reverse complement strand
ATCGCGGCTGACCTCGCATCCAATCAGCAGTCCGTCCCCATCATCGCATCGCAGGAGCGTGGATTTCGCGAGTACTACACGGCGGCTAGTTTGAATGGCGAATGGAAGCACCACGAGTGGAAGCTGGGCGCCGATACCGTGGTCACCCCGGTCCACGAACATTTCGCCTATCAAGTCACTGATCCGGATTTCTTTGATCCAGCATTGCCGCAGAACTTCCGATTTGACGGCGCAAACACTGCGCGTGAACATTCCGCATTTGTGCAAGACGTAAAGTCATGGCGAAGCCTTAGCGTGAGCGTCGGATTACGCTTCGACACATACCGGTTTCTGTTCAGTGATCACGCCTTCTCGCCGAGGATTGGGCTTGGATGGCGATTGCCGAAAACAGATGCATTTATCTACTCCTCTTACGACCGGGTATACACGACACCGGCATTTGAGAACTTATTGCTTTCCAGCTCACACGCAGCTCAGCAATTGACGCAGGCGTCGACAGGCTTGCAGATTTCCGCTTCGCGAGGCGACTTCTACCAACTGGGAATCCGGAAGGTCTGGTTTTCGCGAGTGCGCGTTGACACGAACTACTTCGTGCGAAAAATACAGAATTTCGCGGATGACGATGTACTCCTGAATACCGGTGTGAGTCTTCCCACCTCTTTCGCCAGCGCGGATATTCGAGGAACGGAACTAAAAGTGGACGTGCCAAAATGGGGCCCCGTCTCCGGCTTTCTCAGTTATTCAAATCAGGTTGGAACAGGATTTCTTCCCATCACCGGAGGACTCCTCCTGGATCAAGATGCCGCCCAACAACTGCACTCCAATACCAGCTTTCCCGTTTCTCAAGACCAAAGAAATACCGGGCGGATGTCAGTCCGATATCAAACGCCTCTCCGTCTTTGGCTTGGAATGGATGGATGGTACGGAAGCGGGCTTCCTGTTGAACTCGATCCGGATGTTGACGTTGCTAAGTTGAATGCCGCTTACGGCGCGACTGTGCTTGATCGGATAAATTTCCGCTCCCAGCGGCTTAAGCCATCTTCTTCGCTGGGCATCTCTGCTGGCACAACGCTGTGGTCGCGCAGCGAGCGTCGGCTGAAGGTTCAAGCTGACGTCTCCAATATCTTCAACGCGCTGAATGTGATCAATTTTTCCGGGCTGTTTTCAGGGACTGCATTGGGAATGCCGCGGCGGTATGGCATGCGGGCAGAATTCGCCTTTTAGCTCCGACTTTCAGCTGCGACTGCACGTGTGGGTTGGAGTGCTGGATTTATAACCAGGCCCGGCAGCCTGCTGGGCCAGCACCAGTGCGGAATCGAAATCTCCCACCACGAAGTTATAGCTGGCTCTGACTGCGAGTACATTCGGGTCCGAAGCAACGGTTTTTACCGAGCCCTTCACATAAGGTTCCACCGTGTGCACTGCGATTCCTGCGGCTACTAAAGCAATTCCTAACAAATGTGAATGGATGCTGGAGAATACGGCCGCGGCTTTCATGATTTCGATTTGACTCCGTTCTGATTCTGCTATCTCGGCTGTTAGACCGGGAACACAAAAATCCGTTATCAAGCCGCTAAAGAAAATGCAGCTCACGATTCGTGAGGAGGCTAGGGCTTGCTTTGTCTCGCATCTCACTTGTCGGAGGATAAATAAAAGGTGACCCGACCTACTCCGAAAAGAAAGATTGCGATTGCCGTCCTTCTAGCGGTCATGCTGACGAGTTGCGCAGTCAAGCAGCAACAGCCGCTGCGTCCCGGCGAGGAAGCCTTTCCTCAGCCGCATGGCTTCAACCAGTTCACTCCAGAGGACGAAGTAAAGCTCGGCCACCAGCTTGCCGCGGAAGTTGACGCGCAATTGCCGGAGCTGCCGCCGCGTGGCCCCATTCAGGATTACGTAAGCACTCTCGGACAAAGGCTGGCCCATCAGCTTCCGCCCAACCCTTACGATTTCAATTTCAAGGTGGTCAATGAAAAAGACATCAACGCGTTTGCATTGCCGGGAGGGCCTGTGCGGATCAACCTCAGCACGATCCAGGCGGCAGATACGGAAGCGCAGTTGGCGGGTGTGATCGCGCATGAGATCTCACACGTGTACCTCCGGCATTCCACACGGAATGCTTCCAAGCAATCGATCGCGCAGCTTCCGGTTGCAATTCTGGGAGGCGTTCTCGGGAACGGGGTTGGAGGACAACTAGCCCGGCTGGGATTGTCGTTCGGCATGGGCTCGGTGTTTCTAAAATACTCGCGTGATGCCGAAAGCGAAGCCGACCGCACCGGCGCAAAGATCATGTACGAGGCGGGTTACGATCCGCGCGCCATGGCGCAATTTTTCGAGAAGCTGCAAGCCGAAGACCGTCCCGGCACGCCGCAGTTCTTGTCCGACCATCCGAATCCGGGAAATCGTGCGGCCATGGTGATGGAGGCCATCAGCCAACTGCCACCAAAGCTATACATTGAGAACACTCCGGAGTTTATGGAGGTGAAACGGATCGCCTTAACGATGAAGCCGTACACCGCGGAGCAAGTCGCGCAAATGCAAAGGCAACGACAGCCAAGGTTGAATCTTGCCGGCGAAACTTCGATCATCCCTGCAAACTTTTTCCAGCCGTTGAACCACAGCGCGTTCAAGATGGACTATCCGTCGAACTGGAAAGTGCTGGGTGACAGTAATTCCGCAGTAACCATCGCACCACCTGTGGGGATATCGAATGACGGCATTGCCTATGGCGCAGTCATTAGCGGATATCGTCCGCAGGTACAGCAAGGACTTAGTGCTTCGACCGAGCAGATCTATCAGGCCTTGCGGTACTCGAATCCTGCGATGCGTGCCGTTAGCGGAGTACAGCCTGTACAGGTGAACGGGCTATCCGGTCAAGCCGTGAACCTTCAGACAACATCGCCATTCGTCGACGAGAACGAACAGCCCGTGCCAGAGCGCGACATGCTTGTCACTGTGCAGCGGCCGGATGGAAGTGTCTTGTGGCTGATGTTCATCGCACCGGAGCAACAGTTCGATGCGCTGAGTCCAACGTTTAACCGGATGTTGCAGAGCCTGCAAGTGCGCTAGGAAATAGCCTTCCGCTTTTGCCGCGACCAGTAGATGTATCCCGGCACGCCGGCAAGCACGATCAGCAATCCGCCGAATGACTCCTTCGGACGTTGCCATAGGGTGTTGATCGTCCAGATGCTCGCCAGCAGGATGTAGAGCGCCGGCACGATTGGATATCCCGTGCAGCGATATGGCCGCGGATGGTCAGGCAATTTTCGGCGAAGCACAAATAGCGCACCGACTGTCGCCAGATAACTCACGATCATCATGAAGATCGCGTAAGTGAGTAACTGGTCGTAGAGTCCGATCAAAGCCAGAACGGCCGACCAGATTCCCTGTGCCACCAAACTGAATGCTGGAGTCCGCCATCGGGGATGCACACGCGCCATACGCTCGAAGAAGATACCATCCTGTGCCATGGCAAAAAATATCCGGGCCGTGCAGAGGATCGCGGAACTCATCGCTCCAAAACACGAGACCGCGACCATGATGGCCAGCCAATTCCCAACGCGCGGCGAAAACATGGACGAAGCTGCCGCCTGCACCACGGCGTCAGAACTGATAATCGTAGGCAGTGGCAAAGCGTAGAGATAGATGACGTTCA
The DNA here is from genome assembly GCA_025462925.1 of Acidobacteriaceae bacterium. Lineage (GTDB taxonomy): Bacteria > Acidobacteriota > Terriglobia > Terriglobales > Acidobacteriaceae > JAICLA01. The sequence goes on along the minus strand of JAOAPL010000159.1, from coordinate 4,408 downwards.
TCGCCACGTAAACTACGGCGACCACCGCCAGTCCGATAATGAGCGCACGCGGAACATTGCGCGCCGCATCTTTCATCTCGCCCGCAACCCAGGTCACATAGACCCATCCGTCAAAGGCAAACAGTACGGAGATCAGCGCGACACCGAATGCGACCAAAAGATTCAGTCCGGAAGGAGGAGCGGCCATTGCGCTGGAAGCGGACGCTGCCGATTTAAAGTGCGACCAATCGCCCTTGCCGAAGATCAATCCCAAGACGATCAATGCCGCCATCGCCGCGAACTTCAACCACGTGGCAACATTCACCAGCACGGATCCACGACGTAATCCAACCACATTGGCAAAAGTCAGGAGCGCGATTGCGGTTACTGAGACGAGCTTCTGCGGAGTCAGTGCGAAGACGTAACTGCCCAAGTTGAATGCGAAGAGCGGATTGGTCGACCCCATGGCTGGAATCACTGCGCCAAAGTATTGCGCGAATCCCACGGCCAATGCCGCTATCGTCCCCGTCTGCACCACCGCAAACATCATCCAGCCATAAAGGAAACCTGGGAGCTCTCCGTAGGCCTCGCGCAGAAATACGTATTGCCCTCCAGCCTGCGGAAACATTCCTCCGAGTTCGGCGACAGCAAAACATGCCAGTAGGGAGATGATCCCGCCGACGACCCATACGAGAATGAACATGTCGGGTCGGCGCAGGTTCGTTGCAATCTGTCCCGCGGTGAGGAATATTCCTGAGCCGATCACTCCGCCCACCAGCAGCATCACCGAGTCGAGCAGTGAGAGCCCTTTGACTAATGTTGGCTCGGTCGCTACGGCAACTTTGGCGGTAGTCATTTGCGGTTATCCCATCGCCAGTTCATCGGATGACTCCAGCGGCGTTCCGCAAATCCGGCAGATCACAGATGAACAATCGCCGCACGTCAGCGGATCATTCACCGCCTTCGCGCAATGCGGACAATACAAGGTAACCGGCTGCGGATTTGATTCCTGGGCCATGATCTCGCTCAGCGAATTTAGCACAGTTATGCTGGCAGCTGTCATTCTGGCGTTGTTGACAGCACTCCGCCGCGCTCCCTAGACTCAATGAGCTTCGAATCAATTTCTCAAGGACGAACCAAGATGCCGAGTTTTACCCGGATTGCCAGCAAAGCCGAACTACCCGACGAGGGTGAGGCCCGAGAATTTAATCTCGGCGAAAAGATGATCTGCATTGCAAACGTTAATGGCGAGATCACTGCCATGGACAACGTCTGCCTGCATCGAGGTGGCCCATTGGGACAAGGTGTGATCGAAGGCGACAAGATCGTCTGCCCCTGGCACGGCTGGCAGTATGTCGCCAAGACCGGCGAGGCTGCACACAATCCTGCTGCAAAGCTAGCGATCTATCTGATCAAGGTCGAAGGCGACGATGTGCTGGTGGAGATCTGAACTCTACCGCGCCCACAACTCCGGCTTGATATCGGCGAAGACCGAATCCCGTTCTTCAATTATCTCCAAAGTATTCATCGCCTCGCCGGAGATCTCGTTCGTGGATTCGAATCTGCGCCAGGCGTCGATCAGATCGCGGAACTGTTGCAGGTGAGTATCGAAGCGCAACTCCGCGTAATCGCGAGCGGCCCCGGTGGTGATCAGGAACTGCCAATCGGAAGATTCCAGCAACAACAACTCGCGACACACCTGCTTTGCTAACCGCGTTGCCGCCTCATTGCCGCGCCACTTTCCAGTCTCCGCCATCTGATGGACGGCCATCTCGGCCGGGTAGATATGTTTCCATGTCCACGCAGTATCCGGATTGAGCCACACTTCATTCGTGCCATTCTTGCCCCACGAGCCTTCACTGAGTTCAAGAAAACCTTTGGGCGGAAATCGATCCAGATACTCGCCACACGTGACCAGTTTCAATTCCGATTCAGGTTTCGCGAACTCTCTGGCCACGTTCTCAAGGAACTGCGGGCCTTCGAACCACCAGTGTCCGAACAATTCAGCATCGAACGGGGCCGTCAAAATCGGCGGCACGCCCTTGGTTGTCGGATACTTCTTAATGGCTTCTGCCGTGATGCGCGCAAAATCCGCTGCGTGGTCGCGCGCCCGGTCAGAGGCAAGGTTCGGATAATACGGAGTCTTGTCGCCCAGATCGATCCGCGGACCTGTCACCCGCCAATAGCGATGTCCACCGGGGAATTTCTTTTTGTGGAAGTCGAGATAGTCAGCGTCTCCCGGATATCCATGATCGCCGCTCCACACCTGGACGCTGGTGCGGGGATCGCGCGTGAAGAACGCCACCTGCGCCTTGCTCCGATCCGGTGTGTCCGCAAAGAAAGGTTGATAGAAGGACGCGCGCGGTGTTCCGCTCTCTTTTTCGACCGCCACCGGCACATTGCCAGCCAGATGCTCGTATGGAGTAAAGACAGCGGAGTTCTCGACCAAGTGCGTGTCGATGAAGAAATACTGGATCCCGTTCTCTGCCAATATTTGCTCGACGCCCGCACGATAGTAGGGCTTGAATTGCGCGGTTGGAGAAGCACCGTTCGGGCTAACCGGAAAATCCCAAACTCCTGCCGGACGATATCCGCACTCAGGAATCCAAATTCCTCGCGGTGCTTTTCCGAAATGCTTCTTGTGCGTCTCAACTCCGGTCCGGACTTGCGCGCGTATCGACGCATCGGTTCCTAGAAGAGGGAAGTAACCATGTGTTGCCGCGCAAGTGAAGACTTCGATAGCTCCGGAATCGTTGAACCGGCGGAATCCGGAGATGATGTCGCGTCCCAAAGCTTCAAAATCCTTGAGTGCCAGCGAGAAGAAATCCCGCCAGTACTCGGCCACTTTGGCCATGTGAGTGTCACCTTTTTTGGTGTACTCGGCCTTGTCTTTCAGCGCGGCTTCAATCTTGCGGTTCAGGTACTCCACAAACTCGGACTTGAAGACCGGATGTGCAAGTTGCTCCAGCAAGATGGGCGAAAGATTGATGTTCGGTTTGAGGTAGATGCCTTCGCGCTCTAATCTGCCGATCACCCGGAGCAGCGGGAGATAAGTCTCCGCGGCCGCCTCAGAAAGCCATTCCAATCCATGCGGCCAGGTGCCGTGGTTGATCACATACGGCAGATGCGAGTGGAGCGTGATGGTGACGTAACCACCGGGGCTGTTAGGGATTTTGCTAGGCATGGCAATCCGTTCTGAAACGAGGTCTTCCGCAATGTCGCTGGAAGCCTAAAGAGGAAGTTTACTACACCGAACCATGGGCGACAGGTCTGGTTCGAGCAGTCCGTAGTGGGTCAGTCTCTATGCCACTAGTAGTTTCCGGTCTGCCGACCATCCAAGAGTTCGCCGTTCACTGACTGAACGACCTCAACACGCTGGAACAATGCAAAAACTGCGCGAGGCCTGGATGCTTCTTGCCCGTTATCGCGCCGAAATCGGCAAAGGACCGGGCCGAGTTCGTGTTGCTCGCTAGATGTGCGGCCCGATGATTCGGTTGAGCAATGCGGCAAAGGCGTGCCAGGCGGGGGTCATACCGATGGGGACGGCCAGGGCGACGGTCGCGAAGACAACCGGCGCGGCCCACATGGTGGAGCGGTGGATTCGGCGGATAGAGATGAGTTCGTAGACGACGAGAATGAGAAGCAGGATGCCGAGGCCGGTGACGGCTCCCGCGGCGGGCGGCAATCCGATACGGTCCCACGGAAAGCGGCCGAAGGCGGCGGCGACCAGACCGGAGGTGGCGATCAGGATGAGCCGCTTGTGCGCGTCGGGCCTGCGCCGGGCGCGCCAGGAAGCGTAGATGACGATGGTGAAGCCGACGATGCCGATTAGTGGGATGGCAGCGGAGACGGCGGGGTCGAGCGGGCCGATCTTCACTCCACGATGAAGCGCGTCGATGGCAGCGATCACGCCGAGCACGATCATGATGGGCGGAAGACAGAAGGCGACGGTGCCGAAGGAACGATGCCATTTGACGCGGCGAGCGGAGATGAGGGCGGCCTGCACAACGAATAGCAGCATCCAGAGGGTGAAAACCGCGCCATGAATGTGAAGGATGGGGCTGGGAAGCGGCGCGCGCATCATGCCCGCCTGGAAGTAAGTTGGCGAGAAGCCGATGAAAACGCAAACGCAGAGCAGGATCGCCATGCCGCTGTAGAATACGCGTTCGACGGTTCGATGGACAGGTTTGTACGTGGGTGCGTGGGCGGATGCAGGCACAAAGATGGAGTCTGTTGCCATGTCCTTCTCCGTTACAGCGTTGGGTGCTGCGGGCCTCCGGAGATGGATTCACCGGAGTGCGTGGAAGATATCACGCAATGGGGGCGTTTCACAAAAGTATTTCGCCGGTAAAGAAAACTGATTCAGATAGCAGCGGAGGAATAAGCAATATTTTTTCCGGTGTCCAAGTCTTTAGGACCGCCGATGGAG